>CAIJED010000285.1 GCA_903819595.1 uncultured Methanomicrobiales archaeon
CGATGGCTATTTTAAAATAAGGAAAAATTGAATAAAAGAGAAGACTATAAGTTGATTTTATAGTTATTATATGGGGTTTTCCCGTATTTCCCTTGATATATTTATAATCAACATGATTTAAACAAAAACGACAGGATATTAGTTATTCTAAAAAGAGCTATTCTGTCTTCTCATGAGTCCAGGTTGCCAAAGGAATACGTATCGCGGGTGATCTGAGTCGAATCCCCAGAAAAAACAGGAAAACAAAATTACATCCATACATGATTAAAACCAATAACAACTTATTTCTTTTAATAAAGAAGATACGCCTTCAACTCTGAACCTCCAGTCAAGAGTACTCATTCTGTACCTGTGTATCGCCATACTGGTACTGGTTCTCATTGGCGGAGTCCTCCCCGCCACCCTGCATGGACAAAACCTCAACACTATATCAGAAGATACTGTCAACCAGCTCCAACACATCGATTTTGCTCTCTCCAATTTCATCGGGGAAGGTCAATACGATGTCCTCGAATTATCCTTAAATGATGATATTCGTACTTCTAATGATACTGGTTTTACTAATTTTCTCAACGCTTCGGAAGATACGTTCCAGTATTCCTATAGTGATCAGGAACTGGAAATCATCGATAGTATGAAAGATTACCAGACGACACATCCCTATGTCAGTTCGGTCTATATGGGCCGGGAAAACGGGGCTTTTGTCAGGTCATATCCCCGTCTCCCTACCACCTATGATCCCCGGGAACGCCCCTGGTATATTCTCGCAAAAGAACACCCTTCCCAGGTGGTGGTAACGGATCCTTACCGGGCGGTCACAACGCCGGACATCAACATCGGGATCGAAAAAGCCCTCGTGAACCAGAACGGAACCGTGTACGGGGTTGTGGGTGCTGATATCACGTTGGTCAACCTGACCAGTTATATCTCCCGGTTTAATGTCGGGCGTGACGCGGAGATGATCCTTGTCGATGATAACGGCATGATCATTGCCACACGGAATTCTTCCCGGCTGTATAGCAATATCAGCGATATCCTGCAGGATCAGACCCCGACGTTTCTCATGACAAAGGAAGGAGTACTGGTCCTCAACAACTCTTACCTGATATATTACACTTCCCCGGAACTTGGATGGAAGATCGGTGTCTTCTTCCCCTCCAGTTCCATCGAGCAGAAGATCAACGAATCCATTGCCCGGATCCTCCTGTTCGTCCTGATCGCATTGATCCTGCTCAGTGTAATCACTATTCTTGTGCTCAACCAGACTGTGATACGTCCGCTCTCCAATCTGACAGACGTAAGTAAAAGGATTGCCGAGACCGGGGATCTGGATCAGAAGATCGAAACAGGAGGCACCGGCGAAATCGGAATTCTTTCCCGTTCTTTCAAAGCAATGGTGGAAAAGATCCGGACTGAGGAAGCGGCGAGGAAGCAGGCCCTCACGGAGCTTGCCGATCATCGCGATCATCTGGAATCGATTGTTGCCGACCGCACCCGCGAACTCTCGGATGCTAATGAACGGTTAAAAGAGCTCGACCGGCTAAAATCAATGTTCATTGCCTCAATGAGCCATGAGCTCCGGACTCCGCTCAATTCCATCATTGGCTTTACGGGTATCATGGTGAAAGGGATGACCGGACCGATCAACCCGGAGCAGAAGAAGCAGCTTGGCATGGTGCAGGACAGCGCCCGGCACCTGCTTGCTCTGATCAACGACGTAATCGACATCTCCAAGATCGAGGCGGGCAAGATCGAAGCCGATGTATCGACGTTCGATCTTGCCGATGTTATCCGGGACATACAGAACACGTTCGCCCCGCAAGCCGCCGAGCAGGGACTTGCTTTAAACATCCAGATACCTGAGTCGATTGCCGTTACGAGCGATGACAGGCGGATCAAACAGATTATTATGAACCTTGTCAGCAACGCGATCAAGTTCACGGATACAGGCAGGGCGGGTCTGATCGTACATCGGCAGGGCTCAATGGTCACTGTCAGCGTCAGTGATACCGGCATTGGTATCAATGGCGAGGACCTCCAAAAGATCTTCCGTCCCTTTGAACGGATTGCGGTGCCAGGACGACTTACCGAAGGGACAGGACTCGGGCTGTATCTCTCACAGAAACTCGCCAGGTTCCTTGGCGGGGATATCACCGCGGAGAGTGAGATACATAAGGGGAGCGTGTTCACATTCTCTTTCCCGATAACGTATGTGAAGCAGGAGGATACATGACGAACATTCGGGTGATATGAATGCGATATATCCGGCAGTTTGTAATTTTCCTTGTACTGTTGGTTGTATGTGGATTTCTGCTGTATTCAACCTATACTGAAATTGAGTCAAAAACTATCGCACAGGTGAATAATGAGCAGATCGTGCATGCAGATCAGGCTGCAGCAGGAATTGAAAGTTTTTTCAGGACATATAATAACTCCCTATCATTTCTTGCAGGGGATACACACATCATACTCCTTGATTCAGATGGCAGGGAATTGATGCGGAATTTTTTCAACAGCCATGCCGGTGAGATATCATCCATTACCCGGGTGGATGAGAATGGTACCATATCCTATACGTATCCTATTGAAACATCCACGGGAACAGATATTTCATCCCAGTCCCATGTTCGTCAGCTATTGAACACCCACTCTATTGTAATCAGTGATGTGTTTACATCAGTACAGGGATTCAGAAGCGTAGCTTTTCATATGCCGGTCTTTAGGGATGGCATGTTCAAAGGCAGTATTGCCATACTGATTCCTTTTGACACCCTTGCAAAGGAGAACCTGGGCACTATCAAAATTCTTGATTCCGGGTATGCCTGGACTATCAGCCAGAATGGTGTCGTGCTCTATTCACCCTATCCCGAACAGATTGGAAAATCTGTCTTTGATGTTTTTAATAATTCTCCCACCGTCAAAACAATGGCACAGGAAGCAATGAAGGGATCCAGGGGCGTCAGCATGTATACCGTCGTCGGAGATCCCACCCGGAATTTATCTGAAATAAAATTCCAGGCGATCTACCTGCCGATAAATACTAGTACCATAACCTGGTCCATTCTTGTATCTACACCGGAAAATGAAATATTGAGCACAATACAGGGATTCAGGAATACACTGGTCATCATTTTTGCAATCCTAATCTTCTCATTGTTGTTCTTCACCTATTATCTGGCCCGGGCAAGGGGAATTGTTAAAGAAGAAGAGAAACGCAGCAAGGCAGAAGAAGCCCTGCGGGAGAGCGAGGAATTCAACCGCAGTCTTGTGGAAAACCTGCCGGATATCATCGCGATTTACGACAGCAAGGGGATTGTCCGGTTCGCCAACAGAGCCGGACTGAACATATTGGGTTCCCCCGCGTCAAAAGTCCTCGGAGAACCCATCCTCTCATTTGTCACTGACTACCAACGGAATGATGTTGAAAGGAAGATGAGCGCCCGGTTGTCAGGTATCTGGTTAGCTCCCTATGAGGTAGATATCAAAACCGGTGGTGGAGAGATCATCACCGCAATACTTCGGGCAATCCAGATCAGTTACAGGAAAGAAGCTGTGGTGCTGGTACTAATGACGAACATCACCGAGCGTAAACAGGCTGAGCAGAAACTTCTGGAAGCCCATCGTGATCTTGAGATGAAGGTCGATGAGCGGACCCGCGAACTTTCGGAAGCCAACCACCATCTTCAGGAACTTGACCGGCTCAAATCGATGTTCGTCGCCTCCATGAGTCATGAGCTCCGGACACCCCTCAACTCCATCATCGGCTTTACCGGCATTATGGCAAAAGGACTGGCCGGGGAGATCAACCCGGAGCAGAAGAAGCAGCTCGGCATGGTGCAGGACAGTGCCCGGCACCTGCTCGCACTCATCAATGACGTAATCGATATCTCCAAGATCGAGGCGGGCAAAATCGAAGCCAGCGTATCAACGTTCGATCTTAATGACGTGATCCGTGAAGTGAGGGACACATTTAGTAAGACTGTCGAAGAACAGGGACTCATGTTACATGTAGAGATTCCCGGATCCATCACTGTCACCAGCGATGAACGTCGCATTAAACAGATCATCATGAACCTTGTCAGTAACGCGATCAAGTTCACGGATACGGGAAGAGTTGATTTGATCGTGGAGCCAAAAGACACTGTTGTCGAAGTCCGTGTCCGGGATACTGGCATCGGCATCAGGACGGAGGATCTCATAAAACTTTTCCGTCCCTTTAGCCGGATTGCGGAGCAGGGGCGCCTCACTGATGGGACAGGGCTTGGGCTGTACCTCTCTCATAAACTCGCCCGGTTCCTTGGTGGGGAGATCACAGCGGAGAGTGAGCAGGGAAGGGGAAGCGTCTTTACGTTCTCGTTCCCATTGGAGTATGAAAAGCAGGAGGATGAATGACCACGGTGCTTGTCGTTGAGGACAACGAAAAAAACATGTATCTCATCTCCTTTATTCTGAAAGGAGAGGGCTTTAACGTGATTGGTGCGATCACCGGTGAAGAGGGGGTTGAGAAGGCGGTGAAGGAACACCCGGATCTGATCCTTATGGATATCCAGCTGCCGGGTATCGACGGATATGAAACTACACGGCGTATCCGGGCATCTTCCTCGGACGGAAAAGTTCCGATAATCGCTCTTACATCCTATGCGATGACCGGTGATCGAGAACGGGCACTTGCCGCCGGGTGCACCGGATATGTCGAAAAACCGATTAATCCGGATACGATCATGGACGAAATTCGGAAATATCTCCGGTGATGGGGTGTTCATTCAAATTCCGTAAATAATGGATCTTAACGTTACATCATGAAAGGACATCATGAAAATACCGGGAATAAACGGTTTGTAGCATGCGCAGGATTATACACTGGCAGGGATCAATTGAGATATGTGTCAGACGATTCCGGAGCATAGCGTCACATGATGCACCCTCCTCCCGGGAACCAGGAGAGCGAATGAATACAGAAGAGTTGTTTGTATGAAGATCCTGTCCGTTGACGACAAAGTAGAGAACCTTCTTCTCATCGAAGCGATGCTCACTCCGGAAGGTCACATCGTTGTATCCGCCCCAAATGGGGTCGACGCATTAAAACGGCTGAGAAAAGAGCCTTTTGATGCAATTATTTCCGATCTCCTGATGCCAAAGATGGATGGATTCCAACTCCTCCGCGAGTGTAAGGAAGACCCGGCGTTACATAAGATCCCGTTCATTATCTACACCGCCACCTACATCGGGAAGAAGGATATCGAGTTCGGGCTTTCACTCGGTGCGGCCCGGTATATCATCAAGCCGATGGAGCCGGACGAGTTCCTTACAATATTGAATGAGGTGCTCAACGGGATCTCGACGGGAACGCTTGCAGAAGCTGTACCTGATATCACCGCCGATGCCGCCTACACGGCAGGGCACATCAGGGTACTGACTGAGAAGATGGAAAAGAAAATCCGGGCGCTGGAGGAGCAGCGGGAGCAGTACCGTCTCCTTGCAGATAACGTGAGTGATGTCATCTGGCTTCTCGATATCGCAACAGAGCAGTTTGTCTACGTAAGTCCCTCGGTTTTTACGCTCCGTGGGTACACGTCGGAAGAGGTGATGGCGCAGTCCATGAGCGCCTCAGTCACCCCGGAGTCCTACCAAATCATTGCGGGGAACCTGCCGAATCGGATTGCACGATTCGAAGCCGGCGATGACACCCTGCGTGTCCAGCGGGATGACATCGACCAGCCCAGAAAGGACGGCACGATCGTCTCGACAGAAGTCGTCACCACGCTCCTTTCTCGTTCCGATCGCCTCGTGACCCGAATACTCGGGGTGACGAGGGACATCACCGACCGCAAGCGGGCAAATGCGGCACTCGTTGAATCAGAGAATAAATTCCGCACGGTCTTTAATGCTGCTCGGGACGGAATGCTCGTTGCGGATCCGGAAAAACACAGGTTCGTAATGGTAAATGCAGCCTTTCTGAAGGAGACCGGCTATACAGAAGTTGAACTGCTCAGCCGTTCGATATCCGATATCCACCCACCCGCAGATCTGCCATATGTGATCGAGCGGTTCGACAAACAGGCCCGCGGGGAGATAAACATGTCTCCTGATATACCAATACTGCGCAAAGACGGCACGGTCTTTTTTGCCGATATCAACACTTCCATGGTCACCCTGCAGGGTAGGCAGTACATTCTTGGTATATTCCGGGACATCACCGAGCGTAAACGGGCGGAGGAGAAGATCTATATCTCAAACCGCAAACTCGCTCTTATGACCGATGTGACATACCAGGATATCCAGAACAAAGTGACGGTACTGAGGGGATATATTGAGCTCGGTGAAGAACCGGGAAGTGACACAGAACGGAGATCTTTTAGTGAAAAGGAACGTAGGGTCCTGGAATCAATCCATAATCTGATAAAGCATACAAAGGATTACCAGCAAATGGGGGTGGACCAATCCCAATGGATACCGATCGAGAACGATATCCGTATACAAGGTGCTCTCAATAGCCGGATGAAAAACATCTCCCTGGATATTGATCTGCATGGACTTGAGTGCTATGCAGATCCTTTGATTAGCAGGGTATTCTTCAACCTTATTGAAAATGCCGTAAAACACGGCAAGACACTTACTCGCATTTCTTTTGGTTGTCGAAAAACTACGGATTGTATCATTCTCGTTTGTGAAGATGATGGTGTCGGAATTCCTCTCGAACAAAAGGCCCACATTTTTGACCGTTTCGTGGGGGGAGAGGGTAGATTTGGTTTGTTCTTTGTCCGTGAATTGCTTAGTATCTCCCATATGACAATCAAGGAAACGGGCACTCCAGGTAAAGGCGCCCGGTTCGAGATTACGGTGCCGAAAGGAGTGTACCGGTTTGTGGAGTCAGATGTGCGTTAAAAATACTTGAGGAGTGATCGGGAATGCATGAATAGCGGACCTTGAAATGCCGGATTCTTTTGCATACACTACGATCGGCACAGGTTCCGGGACCGGGTCCATCAAATTTGTTGCGAGAAGTCTGGCGGGGATCGGTAGAACCAGTGAACTTGGTTATATGAACTCGATCGGTAAGGACCTGATGGCCAGCGGTCAGTTCAACATCGGTGAGGATGTTCGGTGGACATCATTTGCGAAGACGTTTGACGAGGTGGTGGGATAAGCCTGGATCTCAAACCCCTCTTTTTCGTTTGCGATGTCGAATGATTTCAGGGTATGACTGTGTGTGGTAACTGCGGCAAAAATTTCACGCTCATGCCATCCGAACCTAGGGCCTGGATGAAAAGCAAGCATGTTTTCCATAGTTTAGTCTACCGTATTGAGTGGCTTCACAAGCGAAAGGTGAAGTGATGAGGGGAGAAAATCTGCCATCATTCACTCATCCCCGCGATACGCCACATCCCATTCGGCACCTCCATCTCAAATCGTGACCCTTGCCAGGGCTCTCCGTTTTCGATGATCGTGATCCCTCGTATATAACGGGGTTACCGTAGTTTGAGCAACAGTTCTTGCAAAACAAAAAATCGTTGTATCCTTTCCAGGCTGTCGTTCCCAGCCGGTCCCCCA
>CAIJED010000286.1 GCA_903819595.1 uncultured Methanomicrobiales archaeon
AAATTTTCTTCGCAAAGAACTTAATAGACCGAATATATTTTCTTCAAAAAATGTAACCGTGACACTGGAAGGTCAAAATAATTGTGATATTGCAATAAATCGAGATGAAATTGGAATTGAACTTAAAAAGGACCTGCATAACGAAAATGAAATTAATAGATTGTGGGGACAGCTTGATA
Organism: uncultured Methanomicrobiales archaeon; assembly: GCA_903819595.1. GTDB lineage: Archaea > Halobacteriota > Methanomicrobia > Methanomicrobiales > Methanospirillaceae > CAIKOD01. The sequence continues at coordinate 180 of CAIJED010000286.1, forward strand.
ATTTCACTAAAACCTTTGATGATATTATTGTTGTATTGGTGGGGAATCCAGTTCCACATTACCGTGACCTTCTAAAACAGAAAATAGTGGAGCGAAATCAAGATAGAAGGATGAATGAACCATATATTGAAATAATATACCCCAGCGATGAGGATGACGATAAAGGTGATGGCTTTCCGGTCTGGAGAATTTAGTTAATTTTTAAAAGGAACTCTAAATTTCGAGCTAACACCTCAAGAGAAAATTATTTACTTATTTATAAAAATGATCTTTTACCCTTTCTTATACACCCGGATTACCGTATTTACCAGCGTTTTGGCTTGCTTCAACGGAATCACGTGCCTTGCGGTCGTGAGAACGCATGTTGCAGTTCCAGATCAGATGGCCGGGAACTGTTTTTTAAGAGCCCGTCCATGTAGTACTTAATAATTCCAGGGGCCAAGAAAGGGATGACACCACCGGTTGATCCAAACGATAAAATTATCATTATCGTGCTGATACTTGCAGGTATTCTGATGATCGGGCTGATTATTTTCGCATTTACTGCCTACTACGGTGCAGCAGTGTCCGGGAGGTCTGACCCGGCTTTGGAACAGACCCGAATCCAACCGGTGATGCTACAGCCCCAGGATGTTAGGACACCGGGAAGCACCGCTCGGGTAGTTCCTACTCCGGTTTCCCCGGTGATCCGAGCTACCACCCCTGGTCACACAGGAACCGGTGTGCAAAATCCCACGCCATTCCCTGTTTCAGTACTCCCGGTTACACCAGTTCCCGCAGAATCGTCTGGTCCCGTCACCCCCAGACCGTTCATGCTCTCGGTAAGTCCGGCATCGGCCAGTGGAAGGCCCGGTGAGACCATTTCCTATACCCTCCGGATCGATGGCGGGGAAGGACAGACAGAGCCGATCCACTTTACGCTAACTGCAGGGGCACTCTTTTTTTCCCAGACCTACGATCTTGGCGAAGAACAACCACCATTCCCGAAGACTTCGGTCTACCAGTTCATCGTCCCCGGGAATATCCCGTCTGGGATCACAATCAACGGAGTCCTCACGGCCACCGGGGCCGGTCAGACAAGGGAACAACCGGTGACGCTCATGGTGGTGTGATAAATCCGTAAAAAAATGCCCGTGTCATTCCTTTTTCCCCGAAGACAACCCTGCGATCATGAGTGTTCCAGTTCAAAATAGACCCGCCGTTTCATGTGAAAATGCCCTTTTGCAATTTCATCCGGTAAGCGAATCAATCTTCGGCATCATGTCCATGTTCATGGTATATTCCGATGGATGATCAGAACGGACGATAAATTTTTTCGTGGAAGGATATCTGGCACAAAATGTCCGAAAATGAGAAAATCCGGGGTAACCAGCCTGAAGGTTACCCCCGTAAATAGTAACCGAACAGGATCAGCAGGAGCCCTGAATAGAACATGATTGCCCATGGCCATGCAAAGCCGAGCTGGATCGTTGAAAGCCCTTTCAAGTCCTGTAGGAGGACCAGTATAAACCCGGCGATAAAACAAGTGAGGCTGATATCGTTTTTTAACTTTTTATCCATCAATTACCTCCTGATTGAGTATTACGTATATATCCGGACCCCTATATGTATTTCGGCGTGAAATGAGGGGGGTTGTGTCCTGGCCAGCGGTGATCAGCCCATCAGTTACCTTGACTGGCCCCGCATTCCGGGATGATCGTATTCAAAGCGTATTTACTCCTGCCGTGCTGGCAGGGGTGGGAATAGTTAGTCACAACGGTCAGATATCGCCGATTACCAGTGAGAAGAGGTCTGATGCCGGCCGTGGCGGGTTATCCGGAGTTCCCATGAGGATACGTTCATCCGGGTACCCGAGGTTTTCAAGTACGACCATGGTGAATGCCAGGTAACCCGGGACAAGGGCTTTGGCAAGGTCTGGCACGCTGAATTTTGGGTCGGGAACAAGGAAGACCACTTTTCCACGTGAGAGTTCCAGGAGAGTCTTTTCGGTCGCATGTGAATGGTCACGGCCGTGGGCCAGGACCACCGACACCTTAACCAGGGAGATATGAAGTCGGGCGGCAGCCAGCTGGAGTGAAGAGACCCCCGGGATCACCTCTCCTGGCAGGTAACCGAGTCCGGCAAGCATCGGGTCCCCGGTAGACAGGATGACCGCGTGGTCCGGAAGCGTTCCAAGGCTCCTGTAATCCTGGATCTCCCTGACCTTGCACCCCTCCCTGATATGGGGCCTGACCATTTCAATCGCCCTCCCGGAGCCATAAATCAGGTCTGCCCCTGATATGACGACGATTGCCATTTCGGTCAGCATACCCGGTCCACAACCCACACCGACGATTTTCATGACCTGAATCTCACCTCGTTATGACCAATAGTAGTACTTGGACTATGCCATCAACAACGTAACGGTTCGTTCCCCGGGGTCAATCCTGTTATCCTGATGATTCATTTTATGCTTCCTTTTGCGATCCCGACGAAATCAAACAAAAATTCCCGCCGTGTCATGGGTTATGGTCCCGTCCCGGCCGATCAATACGACCCGGAGTCCCGGGTAATCCGATTTGAACTGACCAAGCGCACTGCTGACCCGCTTATCAGATTCCTGCTTAGTTAATAGTTCTTCTACCGTCCTGCACCCAGATCCTTCAAGAATACCAGGACTGATATACTTCAGGACCAGGCCGGGGAGCCCGAAAAGGACGACCTGCCCCTGCGCCGATGAGAGTGCCGCACCGATGTTACTACCCACGAGG
>CAIJED010000287.1 GCA_903819595.1 uncultured Methanomicrobiales archaeon
CAACCCAGGGGAGAAGAAAAAGCACCGGGAGGAGGAGTACCCGATAGACTGCGAAAAGGCACACGAGTTCGGTGCACGGCTGGTCCGGAGCGGACAATAAGTATTTCGGGGACCGGGCTATCCGGCCCCGGTCCCGGCACGGGACGTGGCGGTTCTTCCCGGTCACGCCGGACTCGCTGGCCGGGATTGCTCCCGGGAAGAGGAAATCGGCCCCACCTGGCGCTGGCGGAATTCACTCTGATTCCCCAGGTCCTGCGGGCAGCGTACCATGTACACCTGTGCATGAAATGACCAGCAGCCGTGTGCATAGCAGGATTTTTGGGATCGCGGGCCAAATATAGACGTGGACCAGGCATACGTATGACACTGCTGCAGATCATCGGGATTGTTGTCATACTGTCCGGCGTCACCGTTGCGTTGTTCCTGCTCATCTTGTATCTCCACTTCCGATCGGAGATTCCGGAAGCGTATCGCAGGGTGTCGGAAAAAACCAGCCGAATCATCGGGACCCGTTACGGGCCCGTTGAATTCATTTCTTACGGGCAGGGCCATCCCGTGATATTCGTCCACGGCATATGGGGAGGATTCGACCAGGGCCTTGTGGGGGCACAGGGAATATCCGAAGAGAAGTACCGGCTTATCATCCCGTCCCGGTTTGGATATTTGCGGACACCGTTGCCGGACCAGGCATCGGCTGCCCTGCAGGCCGACCAGTATGCCGCACTCCTCGATGCGATGAATATCAGAAAGGCCGTCATTGTCGGGACATCGGCAGGAGGGACATCGGCAGGAGGGACATCGGCAGTTCAGTTCGCGATACGGCATCCGCACCGCTGCTCTGTATTAATCCTGAAATCGACGAACGTTCCGGAAAACCAGCCCGCTCCATCCGGTGCCGGGCGCGTGATGATGAACATCCTTGTCACGTCTGATTTTTTCCTCTGGCTCCTCATGAGATGCTCGCCCTCAACAATGATGTCGATTGCCGGCATACCGGGTAATCTCCAGAAGACCATAACGCAGGAACAACGGGAATGGTACGCTGCGTTCTGCCAGACATTCCTCCCCACGGTTCCCCGGTCCAAAGGTATCCTGTTCGATGCATACATCTCGAACCCGGAAATCGACACCGTGCCCTTTGAAACGATCACCGTCCCGACCCTGATATTCCATGCAAAGGATGATCCCCTGCCACCCTATGCGAGTGCTGAGAAAATGGTGGGAAGAATTGCGGATGCAGTGTTTGTTGGATATGAACATGGCGGGCACCTGTTGCTGGGTCATGATGATGATACCAGGAAAAAAATGGATCAGTTTATTGCAGACTGTATCGCCATAACGACAGGATAGCAAAGGTCTTTCCTTTCATGGCTGAGTTCATTCAGGCGATTTCTTTTTTAGAGCCAAAAAAATCCCGCCAACGCCGATAGCATCAGTTGCAAACATAAATCCAGCCCCGATGAGCAGATTGTACATGCCAGGCCGGGTTGTCAGGGAAGTCATCGATCGGTAATCCCCCTCATCCCGCCACCTTCGCATCCGTCACACCGTTCACTGGCACAACCGGCACCGAACCTTGAACAGCCGCCGGGAAATGCGGTATAGACAGTCTGAAAAAGCCTGGCAGGTCATTACCCTGACCGCGTTCACCGGCGCCGGGCTGCTGAGGGGGTTGATAATAGCAGGGTGACCCCTGCTCAGCTTGATTGGGAAAAGGGGATCCTATTGGGGAGGTGCCCCCGCATTCGGGACCTGCTGTGAGAGCGGGATCCCGCCAACGCCGATAGCATCTGTCGGGTACTCCCGGACATACACAAAAAATGCGGGCTTGGGAAGTTTGGTGATATCCGACGCGGTTTTAGTCAATTTCTCGATCAATTCTGCTTTTACTTCCGGGCTTACCGGCCAAAGTTCAATCGTAATTACTGGCATTTTATTACCTCAGCTTTTTTATTTTCCGAATAAATCTCCGACGTTCTGCAGGTATTCCCGTATGGGAAGG
>CAIJED010000288.1 GCA_903819595.1 uncultured Methanomicrobiales archaeon
ACCCTGGAAACTGACCTGTAATTTATGGATATCATCGGCAAGTTCGAGGGTGATCAAATCGTTCTTCGCCATCATCCCGAAAATATTTTTCATCTTCGCAATATCGATACCCAGCTCGCTCCTTGTTGCTGCAAACGATGAAAATGCTTCTTTTTTAAGAAGCATGGAGATCATTGCGACATTTGCCGTATCAACCGCGCGGGTGCTGATCCCATTCTCATCCGTATGGAGCCTGCACTCGGTCACCAGAGCCGAGATGGCATCTATTGATTCTTTGAGGATATCTGCATCAATCGTTGCTTTTAACATCACGCACCCCGAATATCACTAATATAAACTGTTCGCTCATATTTTTAATAATATCTCATTTAGTTTTAAGCCCTTAAAGAGGGCAGGCATGGAACAGACATCATGGGTTCACAATGGAGCAGGGACAAGGTCTATGTACGGGCATTGAAGGAGGGTTACCGCTCGCGGGCAGCTTTTAAGCTGCTTGAGATACAGGATCGGTATCATATCATCCGTGAAACAGATAACATCGTGGACCTTGGGGCATCACCAGGGAGCTGGCTCCAGGTAGAGCGTGAACTCACGGCAGGAATTGTGGTAGGTATTGACCTCTCGTATATCCCACCGATAGAAAATGTCATCTCTATCACCGGGGATTTTACAGACCAAATGATGCCGGAAACAGTCAGGCCACTCATGCCGTTTACCAGCGTTGTATTGTCCGATGCCTCACCCAAATTATCAGGACAAAAGACATACGACCAGGCACGGGCAATCGAGCTCGGTGAGAATGCGCTGCGATTTGCCGAAAAGATCTTAAAACCCGGCGGTAATTTTGTGGTCAAGTCATTCCAGGGGCAGGACTTTAACATCCTCATCGGCGCTGTGAAGGAACATTTTCTCTCCGCGAGGACGTTCCGACCCCGTTCAACACGGAGGGGCAGTACTGAAATATATATCGTTGCAAAAAACTTTATCGGGAACGAAAGGAACCGTGAAACCTCAATAAACGGCACAAATGAAACTGAAGGACCCCTATAACAGACCGGTCAGCAACCTTCGCGTGAGTGTGACTCCGGATTGCAACCTTTCCTGCATCTATTGTCACCGCGAGGGAGAGAAATCACCAACTGAACCTCTGTGTGCAAGGGAAATTGGCAATGTCCTCGCAACCGCGGCTGCATTTGATATCAGGAGTGTAAAATTCACAGGTGGAGAGCCATTATTACGCGAAGACCTGGTCGATATTGTCAGCAGGGTTCCGGATTCAATGGAGAGTTCGATTACTACGAACGGTATCCTCCTCGCAGATTCTGCCGCGGAGCTGAAAGAAGCGGGCATGTCACGGGTAAATGTCTCTCTCGACAGCCTTAACCCGGACACCTACAAACAAATCACCGGCAGTGACAGGTTGTCGGACGTGCTTGAGGGCATCGACGCTGCCCTCGGGGCCGGCTTAACCCCGATCAAGCTGAACATGGTCATGCTCAAGGGCATCAATGACCACGAGCTTGAAGATTTTTATGCATATATCCGGAACAACCGGAACCTTATCCTCCAGTTAATCGAACTGATGGACCTCGGGGGGTGTGAATGTCATTCTGACCTTGTAGCCCTGGAAGAAGACCTGGCCGGGCGGTCAAAGATAATTCTTACCCGGAGGATGCACCACCGAAAAAAATACTGCCTTGACGGGGCCGAGATTGAAGTAGTCCGGCCACTTCATAACACCGAGTTCTGTGCCTTCTGCAACCGGTTACGTCTCACCTCGGACGGAAACCTCAAGCCATGCCTGCTGAGGGCGGATAACCACGTCAGTATCCGGGGTAAAACCGGGATTGACCTAGAAAATGCGTTTATCGAAGCAGTCGGGCGAAGGGCTCCTTTTTACCAGTGACACGGGGATACCCATGGCACACCCCTGATGAACGTCAGGCAGTTTTAGTAATACCACCGATATTGGAAAAGTCCGGAATTTTTATACAATTTCAAGGGCTAATAGCAAGCGTATGAGTGATGTGAAAGAATATGCCAATATCATGGAATACCTCTATATGAAGAGCCTGGTCCTCCATGATACCGCAATGTTCCACCCGGTCCTGAAATTTTATTTTTTTGACGCCCTGGCCCATATCGACTATACCCTCGGCCTTCTGGCGTATACCTATACATCACCCAGGAATGTCATGTCAGGGGAGTACCTCAGGTGGAGAATCGATGAAGAAAAAAAAGGCGATCGTGCCCATTTCAGCAGGTTCATCAACTGGTTAAAAGAGGCCCGGCCCGATAAGTTTGAGCATCTGCCATTTCTCTGGCAGGTCATCTATGATAACGGGACCAGGGCAGGTTACCGGAGTTTCCGGATTGTCATCGACCCGGACCAGACCAGTCCGCTCCCGGCAGCGTCGTATGCAAAAATGATCGATGAATTTTTCAATAATGACTTTTTAAAGAGCCTTTACAGTGATGCCTCGCTCAGCATGCTCTTTGAAGAATTTCTCAGGGAAGTAATCACTGCAGGGAATTGATATGGACGTTGTGCACCTCACCAGTGAACTGGTGAAGATCAAAAGTGAAAACCCGCCAGGCAACACCGAGGAGGTCATCCATTATATCAAGGGATTTCTTGACAGCCTCGGAGTCAGGACAGATATTATTAAGAACCGGGGAGGCCGTGACAACCTGATCAGTGCGAACCGGAACCATCACCTGCTGCTCTGTGGCCATGTGGATGTAGTACCGGCCATGGCAGATGGCTGGGATTACCCGCCGTTCTCAGGGAAGATCGTGGATGAATACCTCTACGGGAGGGGTTCGACTGATATGAAGGGGGGATGCGCAGCACTCCTGTCCTCGTACCAACGGCTTCTCGATGCAGGGATAGAACCTGATGCAGACTTCCTTTTCGTCTGTGACGAGGAGTCAAGCGGGACCCATGGTATCAGGTGCATCCTTTCCAGGGACCTTATCAGGCCCTGCGATGTCCTTATCGCAGAACCATGCCCGGAACTACACCCGAATATCGGAGAAAAAGGTCTCTGCAGGATTGATCTGCATTTCCGGGGTGAACCGGGACACGGTTCGTTATATCCGACCCGCGGTGTCAGTGCAGTGATGTCAGCCTATAAAACCCTTGAATATTTGCGCACGGTACACCGTCATGAGTACCACGTAGAGGGTGAGGTCGATGCGATTATCGAACAGTCATCTTTAGTCCTCCGGAAAATCCTGGGTGTTGATGAAGCAAAACACGTGTTGCGGCGGGTCATGTTCAACCCCGGCCGGATCGACGGGGGGGAAAAAGCCAACGTGGTCGCCCAGCATTGCGACCTTCAGCTCGACATCAGGGTCCCGTGGGGATGCTCGATCCAGGAGCTCCTCAACGGTATCGCAAGTCATTCACCGGGTGCATCGATCCAGGAGGTAAGTGTCAGTAACCCCTCGATGACATCCCCGGGTTGCAGGCTGGTAGAAGTCACCTGCAACGAGATCTCACGTGTGTATGGGTTACCCTCCACGCCGATTGTCCAGTGGGCTGCAAGCGACGCGAGGTATCTCCGGACAGAGGGCTACCGGGTAGTCGAATACGGGCCGGGAGAAATTGTTTCACTCCATGCAGTAAACGAACGGGTTTCTGTAGAATCACTCAGGAAAGCGACGGCGGTTTTTGAAGGAATTATCACCGAATTCTCAGGTGATGCGGAGTAAAATACCGTTAAGGCACCCTGATTCACCAAGGCAAGGTTTCACCGGTATGCCTTCCACACACCCAATCAGATGATATACTGCGCAAATCACCGTGCTTTTTCTTGTCAGGTGGAAATGTACAAATTTTTCCCTGGCACAGGAAATACCTAAATTCCGGGCATTAAAATAAAAATGCACTGGTACGCAGGAGTTCAAAAAAATATCGGTTACTGGCCTTCTTTACCGGAAACATATAAAAAGTCTGCAAATGGCAGGACACAAAAAAAATAATTTACTCTTCTTTCAGCATCCGGTCAATTGACCTGGCCGCCTCTTTGGCAGTGCCCATAGCGAGGATCACGGTTGCAGCACCTGTGGCCACGTCACCGGCAGCGAAGATGCGTGGGACAGATGTCCTCCCTTCGGCATCTACTGCTACATTCCCTGCCTTTTCCCGTTCTATCCCTTTAATTTCTGAAATTAACAGCGGGTTAGGCCCCTGACCGACTGCCTCGATGAACATATCCGCATCAATCGTAAAGGTCATCCCGTCCAACGGACGGGCAGACGGTCTCCCCGTTTCATCCAGCGCACACATCTCCATACGGACGCATTCAACCCCGGTAACACCGGTGTCCCCGACAATCCGGATTGGATTGGCGCAGGACAAGATTTCAACACCTTCTTCTCTGGCATGGATGACTTCGTTCGCCCTTGCCGGAAGGTCCTCTTCCCGGCGGCGGTAGACCAGCGTAACTTTTGCGCCAAGGCGCCTTGCCACCCGTGCGGCGTCCATCGCGACATTCCCTCCGCCGGCGACCACCACACGGCTGCCCCTCTTCACCGGGGTATCATAGCCGGGGAACTGGTCAGCATGCATAAAATTCACCCGTGTCAGGAATTCATTGGCCGAATAGACTCCGTTCAGTTGTTCCCCCGGGATCCCCATAAAGTTTGGAAGACCCGCACCAGTCGCGAGGAACACCGCATCGAATTTCATTAGTTCAGGGACCGTAATACTTCGGCCTGCCAGATGGTTGAGCCTGATCTCGACACCCATGGCAAGCACCTGTTCCACTTCTGCCCTCACAATCTCTTTCGGCAGGCGGAATTCGGGGATCCCGTACATCAGGACTCCCCCGGCTTCATGCAGGGACTCGAACAGGGTCACCCGGTGCCCGAGCCGGGACAACTCAGCCGCCGCAGTCAGGCCGGCAGGACCGGACCCGATAACGGCGACATGTCGACCGGTAGGTGGCTGGCTATCCGGTACACTTGTACCATGCGCCCGTTCCCAGTCTGCAATAAACCGTTCAAGTGAACCGATAGAAATCGGTTTTTCTTTCCCGGACAGGACACATTGGCCTTCGCATTGCGTCTCCTGCGGACAGACACGACCGCAGATAGCGGGGAGCATATTATCGGCCTTGATAATTTCCGCCGCTTTACGAAAATTTCCAAGCGCGATCTCGGCAATAAAAGAAGGAATGTCAATACCGACCGGACAACCGTTCACACACTTTGGTTTCTTGCACTGAAGGCATCTCTCTGCCTCAAACAGGGCCTCATCGGGAGAGAGACCTGATGATACCTCGAAGAAATCATGGACCCGTTGCCCGGCGGCGCGGTCTTCCATGGTTTATATACCCCCCTTGCAACTGCATGAATGCTCATGGTAATGTTCCAGTGCTTCGTGTTCCTCAGGCTGGTATGTCCGGCCCCGCTGCATCAGGAGGTCAAAATCAACCTGGTGGGCATCAAATTCCGGCCCGTCCACACAGGCAAACCGGGTCCTTCCTGCTACCTGGACCCGACATGAGCCACACATCCCCGTTCCGTCCACCATGATCGGGTTCAGGGACACAAACGTCTTGATGTTGCTCTTTTTCGTCACCCCTGATGTCACCTTCATCATGATGGCCGGACCGATGATCCATACGCAGTCGATCGTCCGTTTTTCCATTTCTGCCTTTAACACATCGGCCGCAAATCCATGAATTCCTTTACTGCCGTCATCAGTCGCAACGAACAATTCATCACAACACGCCCTCATCTCGTCCTCCAGGATGAGGAGCCCGGAATTTCTGGCCCCGATAATTCCGATGACATAGTTGCCGGCGGCTTTGGCGGCCTTTGCAATAATAGGGGCACTGGCAATACCGACACCGCCCCCGATGATGACACAGGTGCCATATGTAGCAATCTCACTCGGGCGACCGAGCGGCCCGGCAATATCCCTGATCATGTCACCCGGGCGGAGTGAGGAGAGAAGTTCCGTGGTCTTTCCTACAGCCATAAAAATAATTCGTACCGCGTCACCATCCACCGCAGATATCGTCAGGGGGATCCTCTCCCCGGATTCATTCACCCTGACAATTAAAAACTGGCCAGCTTTTGCATGGTGGGCCACGTGCGGCGCAAATACCCACATCTGGAAGACCCGGTCAGCGAGTTGTGTCGCCTTTAAAACCCTGTACAACGATATTACACCTTCTGTTAATGACCGGACTATTTGTCCCGGTCCCGAATATGGTACTTATTGGTCGGGACGCATCTTTATTTTACTCACGCGTACTGCAACACCCCGTCTCGAACGGATCATCTCGTCGGCCCCCATTGCCGCCCTTCCTGTGCATAAGACCGTCGGGCCGACCACCAGCACCTCATCCCCTTCCCGTATGCACGGGTCGGCATTCACCACACCCGGCGCAAGGATATCCCCCTGTGGGACAAAATTGTCCACCTCAACCCGGTAACCTTCCCCGAGCAGTTTCCACCCGTCAAATGTGGGTCTGACCAGCCCCGTCCCGGTATCGAGAGAGAACATCTGGACACGGTTGCGTGAATACTTCACCGCCGGGTACCGCCCCCTCGGCACCAGTCCGGCGGTATCCGGGACTGTCCCAAACTGCCATGAGCAGATACCCCTGATGAGGTCCTGCTTCACCCTGCGGCACCCTTCAAGGGCAGCATCCAGTTCTGCGAGAGATGACCCGTCAGTCGGTCTCCGGCCTGATGACGTGTAGGTCAGGTCGATCCCGGCACTCTCTGCACCCATCCGTGCAACTTCGAGGGCTCCACCGTCCAGGTGGGCGATTACACGGCGGTATCGGTTTTTCTGCAGGTATTCCGCGATGACTCCTGATATGAAAGCCTTCTCCTCACGGTCCCAGTACCCGGTGACCGGGACATCGTAATGGGCTGCCGGGTAGACCAGTTCGAGTTCCCTCGGGACAAGCCCCATGGGCGATGTGACGATCAATTCATGGGCCCTCCCCTGTATCGCCCGGGCAAACTTGTTATGGCTCTGGGAGAGGGAATAGGGTTTTCTCGCTGAACAGGGCAGCAGTACCGCCACATCCGCCTGTGGGGGCCTGTAACGGTCCACAACACGTCGTGCGAAGCGGCGGACCTCAACCCGGTTAAGCGTCTCTCCGCAAGTTGCACCGAACGGAACATCCCGTGCCACCGGTACAACCCGTTCCATCATATCATACATTGAATCGAGGTGCCGCATGATGGCAACGTGAGCAGAATGCATCCTGCACCGCGACTCAACAAATTCCCTGAACCGGGATTCCGCGATAAACCGGGAGACCAGTGCAAGTTCTTTTGATAATGCCGTACGGTTGTGCAATTTCAGGTCGCCAGACGTGCAGCCTTCACAATTACACACCCCTGATTCCATCCATTTCCGGTCAAACTCCCCTTCCGGCAGGAGGTAAATACCACGGGCAGCGGCGAGATCGCAGGCGATGAAATCGAACAGGTCAAACCCTGAATAGCAGAGGATATGGGCGTTCGACGGGACGGCGGCAGCCGGGGCATACCAGAGCGTGTCGGGAGGCACGTCCCCTTTCATCGCGATGAGCCAGGTGACGTAATTCCTCGGATTGGACAGGACCGTGTGCCATCCGGGTACCATCACACAATCTCCCGGACGCGGTCCTGACGTATGGTGCGGGTGGACCATCACCGGATTTTTCTGCCCTTCATTCCAATATTTTTTAACAAATTCGGTTCCTGCAGAGAGGGGGATATTTGAATACGCCTCCCGGCTGAGGTCCAAAAATAATGTTCTGGTATCAACCGCCGCGGGGAACGGGACGCTTGTCCCTTCATGGGTGTAGATACCGGACCTCGCCAGTCCGTCCCTCTTTTTTATTTCAATGCTATTCAATCGTCACCTCTGGTAATTCCATCGCCACGATAGCGGACCATTCTGATCCACAACGGACGGTAACCGTGCTACCGGGATTCGCATCGATTAATGCCCTGATCCCCTTGCACCCGGTGACCACCATCTCCTCATCCCATTCAGGGAGTTCACATTGTCCAATTGGGAATGTTTCCTTCAATTCTACGGGATAAGGGCCAAACGGCGGCCTGAACAGGAGGACCGTATCGTAGTCCGGCACACCACCCGGCGGGAGCCGGTCAAAGGTAACGAGGACACGCGTCCCGACAAGAAACCTATGTATACTCTGCTGGTACCGCAGTACCTCGGTTCGACGGCAGCTTTCGTCCCCACGGTAGAAAAAGCGGCGTTTCGAGACCCGGTCCCGCGTCTCAAGTTCTTCGGTATAGGACAGTAACGTCCGGTAACCACGGAGGAGCCTTGGGTGACTCCGGCACCGTTCGTCCACCAGTTCCCAGAGGACGCCGTCTGAAATAGCCTGGCGGATGCGGGAGATCTCAGTTAAGGTCACAATCAGGTTATGTCGTGCAAGGAGCCGGATTTTTTCCGGTGATGCCCTCATTTCATCAGCTGAATGACACCTGCATACTTCACAACTGCAGGGTAATTCTGACAGTTCGGCGAGTTTCTTACTTCCGTGCGTCGTTAAATAACGCCCTTCTTTTGCATACAGGGCATATGCTGCCGAATCGAATAGGTCACACCCCATTGCCACAGCCAGTGCAAACATCACCGGGTGGCCTGCACCAAACAGGTGGACGCATGCAGAGGAAGGAATTCCCTTCTTTGCCGCCATCACGACCCGGACAAGGTCCTCGTAACGGTATGATTCCATCAGCGGGACAACCGCACCGATTGGTGTGAAGGTAAAACCCATTTCCCCTGCCATTCGTCCTGCCTGCTCACGGAGGTCAGGGAATGATCCTCCCTGGATCGGGGCCGCAAGCGGGGCGCCGGGTCCGAGAATATCTGTCGCTTCCCGGAGCCGTTCCATGGTAATTTCCATCTCTTTTTCGGTCTGCTCCCGGCTGGTATCCGGGTGCGTCGGGATATCAAGCGGGACGATGATATCACTCCCTATCGACCGCTGGAACAGGAGCGTGTCGCGGTTGGAGACTTCCACGTCGCCGTACACCGAGAGCTGGAAAGATCCCGAATCGGTCATGATGATTCCATCAAACCCCAGGACCTCATGGAGCCCACGCAAAAGGGCAGGTTCTCGGAATTCCGCACTCCTGTAAAAGATGTACGCATTGGTAATCAGGGCCCCGACGCCCATTGATTTCATCTCGGCGGGGGTGATGAGTGGCAGGTGAGGGTTAACGACAGGAAGTAATGCAGGGGTCTTAATTATTTTTTCACCGACTTTCAACCGGCCAGAACGTCCAAAAATATCCTCTTCCAGTATTTCAAAGGAGATAGACATTACGCGACCTGCTCGTGAAAAATCTGGCCTTCAAACGTTAAGATCTCTGTTTCGGCTCTTTTCCAGCAATTTGCAGGCAGCCCTGCTTTCATACAGGTATGTGCCAGAAAATCCTCGCAGTTCCATTTATATTCTGTCGCCACCTGTGGTAGCAGGAGCCCGGTCCTCCCTGCACCGCGGGCAATAAGCCCGTGTTTCCCTATTATCACGGCATCAGGACGCATTTGCGGTTCTACGCCAAGCGGTTCCGGTGGAGTGAGGACCGTCACTTCAACGCTTATCAGGTGAAGTTCGGGTACGGTTAACGGCGGGAAACGAGTGTCTTCGAGGGCTGCACCTGCC
>CAIJED010000289.1 GCA_903819595.1 uncultured Methanomicrobiales archaeon
ATATTTGATTCTGTCAATGACGGTGTCCATATCCATGAGATTAAACCGGATGGGAAACCCGGAAAATTTATCGAAGTCAACCAAGTCGCCAGCCAGATGCTGCAGTATACCCGCGAAGAAATGCTGGAACACACGCCCCTTGATATAATTACCGGGTATCATAACCGGCCTCTCAACACGATCATCGGGGAATTGGCTACTAACGGCCACGCGATCTTCGAGACTGAGCACCGGAGAAAGGACGGGACCGTAATTCCAGTCGAGATCAATTCCCACGTTGTCAGTCTCCAGGGAAAACGGGTGATAGTTGGGGTGGTCCGGGATATCACCGAGCGTAAACTCGCCGAAGCCACACTGAGCCGGGTCAACCAGAAACTCAGTGTCCTTTCTCAACTGACGCGAAAAGACTTGACTAACCACCTCTTTGTCCTGAGCACCTACCTTGAACTTGCATATAATCAATTGACCGGGCAGGACCAGGTACTAGAAACCCTGAAAAAAGTTGGGAAATCTGTCAGGTTAATTCACGCTACTATTGAATATTCGAAGGAGTACCAGGAAATGGGTGCAAAACCCCCTAAATGGCAGAATGTAAATGTGACAATGTTGTTTGGGCTCTCCCATATCTCAATCGGTAACATTTCGCATTGCATTGAAACTGGAAATCTCGAAATTTTTGCCGATCCCCTGCTGGAAAAGGTATGCCAGCGCCTCTTCGAGAACTCAGTGGAACACGGGGGACATGTCACCTGTATCCGGGTCAGGTACACATTGACTCCTGATGGAGCCACCATCTTCTTTGAAGATGACGGTATCGGCATCCCGAATGAGAAAAAGGAGCAGATCTTTTTACGAGGGGAGGTAACCAGTGCTTCGAGGGGGAGTCTCGTCTTTGTGAAGGAGATCCTTGATATTACCGGGATCTCGATTTGGGAAACCGGTGAGCAGGGGAAAGGTGCACGGTTCGAGATCATGGTGCCGAAGGGTTTATGGCGCGATCCTCCGAAGAGTAACTGATGGTGATTTTTTCTCCCCCATCAGGAGTTTCAGTCCTGCTTGCTGAGCCACTCAATATGGCAGGCAAAACTATCGGAAAAATGCTTGTTTTATATGGGTTGGGTCATCAGCCTGCATCAGGGTAAATTTTTGCTGCAATTATCACAAACGGTCATATCTCGATATCATTCTACATCATGATAAAACAGGGATGGGTCCCCTGCCTACCCCCCACCATCAAACGTCTTCGCAAACGAAGTCCACCGCACGTCCCCGCCGATGTTGAAACGGCCACTGACCATAAGTTCCTTACCGATCGAGTTCGTATAACCGAGTTCAGTGGTATTCCCGATCCCCGCCAGACTCCTCGAACCAAATCTGAAGGACCCGAATCCCGACCCGGACCCGATAGCCGTAAACGTAAAAGAATCCGGGATCTCAAGATCCGCCTGGGCAATTGATCCAATAGAGCGATACGCGAGATCATCAGCCATAAACAGAGAGTTTACAATCACCGTCTCACAGTACGGCACCACGGAAACGTTCGCACCATCAGCATCGATCGAGTCAACCCCACACGTCACGCCCGAAGCAGCACTGGTGTAAGGATGAATACTGCAGCAAGCGGTGAACCTAGAATAATAGTTACAAGTGCACCGCCTACCAGGTGTCCGCTCGTCCCCATTGAAACAGGAAGGTTGAAAGACTGGAGTGCAAAGATACCGGCAGCCAGAACTGCAACCCATGGTAATTTTTCCTCGTTCAGTTCATTCTTCGCCCACCGCAGGGAAAGATACATAAAGACCAGGGCAATAATCCAGTAGACTTCAGCGGGTCCGATGATGTAGGCTCACAGAAAATTTCCGAACTGACCGGGAAGCCGCTCGAATCCTTCGCTCCCCTCATACCCCAGTATGAACCACCAAGCGGTGAGATCGAAGCTACACTCTTCGCATTGCAGGCAGCATTCGGGGGTATCATTCTTGGGCTCGTCTCCGGGTACTGGATAGGACAGAGAAAAACTGCGTCAACAACCTGAATTAATATGTTTGAAACCAACCCGGACAGCGTCGCACAGCGGAAGTGCGTTACGGCAGATTCACCCCGGAACAAAGCTCATTTTTGCACTTGGGTCTCTCGTACTTTGCCTTGTCTCCCCGTCTACCGATGTACGCAATCCGGACCTTCGCAATGCTCTGTGGAATGCTCTATGTATCCAGCTGGGTTGTAGGGGCGGACCTAAAAGCCAGGTCCCGGGCATTGTATTATCGTTTCCCCACATTTAAAATGAAGCGCGTAGGGAGGAACTATAGCTCCGGAATCATGAATTTCTTGACTAAGAGAACCCAATGGCTGGAGCCCCTCTTATCAACCATTCACGGTTTCGTTAATTTTCTAATCCTGGTTATTCCCCTTAAGAGGCCTTAACAGGTAATACAGGCCTTCACCTTTGGGAACGATAAGAAAATACAGCCAGGCAACGGTTACTGCTGCCAGCGATCCAATCGTATGACTGAAATCGCATGCGATCAGGTTGGAAAGCACGTCGTTGTAGTAGGTGTGGTAAAAGACATCAGAAGAAACCTCCCCGATTTTCCATAATCCGCCGAAGAACGCCATCAGGAGGAATATCGAAATCAGGACGGTCGATCGTTTAAATCGTATGCCATTTGCATCGAGTAATATAAAGAACACGAATATTATCAGGCCAACTGCCAGTCCGGAGACAAAATGGGCAACCTGGTTATACAGGGGAAACGTTGGCAACCAGTACCACCGCATGACCCCGCAGGCGATATGGAGGAAAAGCGACATGGAAATGATACTCTTCACACCGAATGGCAGGACTACATTGAGCAGTTTTTCGACTACAAGAGGGACGAGGATGATCCCATCGAAACAACTGTTGTTAAAAAACGCCCCATATCTCCAATCAG
>CAIJED010000290.1 GCA_903819595.1 uncultured Methanomicrobiales archaeon
CGGATCAGAGGATACATTTCAACAGTAAGAAAAAATGGTAGACCGGTTCTCGCATCGATTACTGATGCATTTGACGCCAACCCATTCATTCCCGCCTTGTCTCAAACATCAGGCTGAACAGTTACAAAATGCAAACGAATCCTTACCGTAATTTTTGGCACACATGTTTAACTCACCAGGGCGGAGAAATCCCCCACAGTCCCGGTAATGATCATCACATTCCCCCCTCACGCCCTTGATCCGTGCTGACAGGGGAAGAATATTATTTCACGATACAAAAACCTCTAAAAATTATCATACCACATGATACACCATACGGGAACACGATGACTGACCAGGAGATCAAGGGAGCCATACGGAGGAGCTGGGATCTGTCGTCAGCCAGGTATGACAGCTGTCCGGGCCACGGTATAGGAACGGAGGATGAGAAAAACGCGTGGAAACTTGAACTGACCCGGGACCTTCCGGGGCCACGACAACGAGTACTCGATATCGGGTGTGGGACCGGGGTGATGGGCCTCCTCTTTGCGGAGATGGGACACCAGGTGACCGGGCTCGATCTATCGGAGGCGATGATGGCAAAAGCACGCGAGAAAGCGTTTATACACAACCTTTCGATAGATCTGATCGCGGGTGATGCCGAACATCTTCCATTCAGTGACGGATCATTTGACGTCGTGATCAACCGGCACCTCCTCTGGACGCTCCCTCATCCCGATATGGCACTGGAGGAATGGCACCGTATCTTAAAAAAGGGGGGTGTGGCACTCATCATTGACGGCGTATGGAAGGACAGGAGCTTTTTAATCCGGGCAAAAAGGTTATTGAGCGACGGTCTGGCCAGGACATTCGGTCATACCCATGGCGGCCACTATGATAAAGAACTCCGGCGCCTGCTCCCCTATGACGGGGGAGTACCCGAGGAGGCCATGGTATCCGAAGTAGAACACGCAGGGTTCACGGGCACCTGCTGCCGGGACATCATGTACATCCAAAAGATGCAGAAACCACAACAGCCCTGGTTTCAGAGGTTCGCGCCAGGCAAGACATACTACATCCTCGCTGCGACAAAATAGGACTGATATGGGTTACATTTTCGTAACTACCCCGGTTCAATGGTGCCGGACCCGATTTCTATGCCGGAAACCCGATAGCGGCATACTATTCACCGGCAACAATGCTTCCCACGATCGCCAGGACCAGTGAGAAGACGAAAAGACATTCCAAGGCATCCGCCCATATTACGACCCCTGCGGAGGATGTGGAGCGGATTCTAAAAATTACTTCGTTGACGACAAGATTGTAATTCGACAAAGAAAATTGCATTTATCACCGTTCTCTGGTATCCGGTATTGTTCAGATACCTGGTCCGGGAATGATCATCCTCTGGCATATGCAAGGTTATTTATCATCTACAAGGGAAGGTAAAAATATCAGAATGGTGGTATCACATGAAGAAAATTATATGGAAATTCCGAAGTTTTAATCGGGTTGTGGCAATTCTTGCAATTCTCATTGGCCTGGTATGTGTCGTTACGCCGATTTCAGCCTCCTCATGTAACGCGGATTGTTTTGTGAGTTCATACTCATTAACTCCGTTCCAGTTTTCTCAGCCGCTGGACACAAATTATTTTGTTACGGATCCGTTTGTTAGTGATTTTTTCATGACTGATCCGTTCGGCAATGATTTTTTTATTGCTGATCCATTCGCATCTCAGGGAAGTGCGGCCCAGTTCTCCCAACTATCGTTTACCAGCAGTCCTCCGGACTTGTTCGTCTGCCAACAGGGGTGTTCTTCGTTAACTCCGTTTGGATGGTAAGCGATCTCTGATTCTGAATTAATTCATTCATTTTCATTTTTATGACCTTTCTGCTCTGCATGGAGTGATCTGCCCGGGCACGGAGTTCAGCTGTATTTTTGTCCCTGGAAATTGGAGGGATCCTGACTTCTCGTTATCGCGGGGTCCACCATATTTTAAGGAATTTATTCTCCCTGCCCGCCTCCTTGTTGTTGGCATAAAATTCGCAATTGACTTCATCTTCCTCATTACGTGGGTTATGATTGCCGCGGGTGCATAACCTGGACCCCGATTACCGGTTCCACCCCGGTCGTCACCGCAATGTCGGGGACATCAGCAGGCTCGCGCCCGTAGAGAAAACCTACCGGTACGGGCCGGTATATGGACGGCAAATGCAACCAGGCATGCCAGCATCGAAGGGGTTGTCAGTTCTCTCACGGTGTGGTTCTATATTTCAACGCAGAAGGTGCAGGCTTTTCCAGAAGAATGGAGTTCAGGAGGGGCAATGGCGATACTGGTTACAAAAATTCCCTGTTATTTTGTAATTCTTTCCAGGGTAATACCGCAACGCCCAGCAACGTCCGGCATTGTTGCGATACGGGACGAACGATATCGCTGTATCACTTATCCGCTTATCATTTTATATTCAGAAGACCTATACCACCAGTGAAATCATATGAAGAGAATTTCGATTATTTTCCCAATCCTGATAATTCTGGTTGTATGCACTGCCGCATTTTCAGGATGTGTCAATTCAACCACAGCTCCCAAAATAATGGTCAAGCCCAATGATACGGTGAAGGTCCATTATACGGTATCCCTTGCCTCAAACGGACAGCAGATCCTATCGTCATTGAACGGGTCACCGATAGAATTTGTGGCAGGGACCGGTAAAGTCATAAAAGGATTTGATAATGCCGTGCTGGGGATGAGCGTCGGGCAGAATAAGACCGTGACGATCCCGGCAGACCAGGCATACGGTCCGGTCAAGCAGGACCTGATTGTTACTGCCAAAAAAACCGGGGCCCTTGCAGACTACCAGCCCAAGCCCGGGAATATCACCTATATCGCCGTACCCCTGCCTGATGGCAGTGTCGGGCGTTTCCCGATCATTGCTTCGAATGAGACCACTATAACGGTCGATATGAACCACCCTCTTGCAGGCCAGAACCTGGTATTCAATATCCAACTGTTGGATATCGTGGGACCTAAACCCTGAATACCCTCTTTTTACACTTTTTTTAAACACGATGTGGGGAGGATTCGGACCATGCGACTCCCTGCCTGCCACGGGCAATATTCGATGCTTCCAGTATCCAGGCACTCCTCGCTCAAACCGGTCCGGACTGGTAAAACCCAAAACCAGGAATTTTACCTCAATCCTGACCGATCATGCCACTTTTCGTCAGATGTGTATATTTTCCGGTAATCATCTTCCGGTATCACTGACATCGGAGCTCTTAGCGATCCTGACCACTTTTGCTTGTTCCTGATAAACGACAGATCATTGATGAGTGGTTTGAATGGGATCGGCTTGTGAAAAATTTTGATCGGTTCCACGTTGATCCGGTGCGGAAATACTTCATCAGCAGATGCCTCCGGAGCGACGAACACGGGGGATTCATCCAGGTAAACTGGAGAAACGACCTTGTAAATTCCTGTGACCGCCGGGGGTATGACTTCGCGGTCCACAATTTCCTGCCGGGTGTACATCAGCAGCCAGTCGCCTTTCGCTACGCGCTCGATTATTCCGGCGTACTGTTTCGCAACGCCCCAGATATTTTGTTCCCGGGTAACCTGCGCATTCCTGCGGTTAGAGATACAGAGCCAGCGTGCAGGAGGCATAAACAGTATTTTCCCCGAAGATATAATATATTTTATTGATTGATTTATCGGTACATCTGGTTTTATGTACATTCCATAAAGGCGATGATCGCTGGTATCGTTTTCTGCAGCCTGGGAGAGGAGTATCAATACAATTTAGAATGCCAACCCTGTCAAACCTTACACCCGCCCTTCCCTATCACCCCCTTATAATATGATATGGATGGTTAATCACGGCGGGAATTAAAAATATCACGGATTTTGTAATGTAGGCGAGTTCTGGTGGACCGATAAGAGATTCACACCACCTCCCCCGTCCTTTCACCCCTTCCCATTTTTTGTATTCTTTTGGTACCAGTCCTGGTACTAATACCTGCAGGTAATGCCACATTTTATCCGGTTTTGGGATAATTATTACTGATGTGTCACGGATCATCGCGGCCGGGTTATGTGATACAAATTGGCAGTTATATGGGCCCATTATTAAAAATAAGCCTTAATTATCTGTAATTGACGAGAAAGGTTTTAACAGATTGATACCAAAATGTGATGTTGGTGCCGAATGTATCGGCATAAAATGTAGGAGTAAAAAAAATATGAAAACATTTGGCGTAATCGTCCTTGCACTCGCGATGTTGATCGCACTCACTGGTGTGGTCATGGCTGCCCAGGGCAACGTGGTGGCCAATACCGAGATAACCTACGTTGCAACCGGTGGCGGTGGCAACATCATTGGCTCCGAGAACCTCATGGTAGACGGTGCAGGCATGCCAACCGACGCATCCGGCAAGCTGTTCTGCCCGTTCGGTGGAACTACGAACAATGTAATTCCAGCGTACTGCAACATTATCCAGGCGGGCAGTCATTACGACCTGACCGCTGGGTCGGTTGTTACTGCAGCGGATAACAGGTTTGTCGGTACTGATGCAACTACACCAGTTGCCTTAAACTACGCAATCGATGTCAAGCCATACACCATCCAGGGTCAGGGGACCTCCCCGGCACTCGGCTCGGTATCGGCGTACGTCAAGGCACATGTGCAGGAGGGCCGCTCGTTAAATAACACGACAAGGGCCGAAGACTTAACGTACTCAGAATCATCATCAGCCAGCGGAATAATTAACAGTTTCAGCAAGATCATCGCTTTCCAGTCTGGAAAAGCATTGGTCTGAAGATGCTGGACCAGGAACCAGGAGATTTCGGAGGATCTGTCCTCCGGAATTTCCTTGCTCTTTTTGGAGATTTTTAAGGATTCAAAAAAGGTGCCACACCTCTCTGGTCACCATCGTATCAACAACAATTGACACTTCTGCCATTGATGAGTGGTGACTAAAACCCCGGGACCCTCTGTACCCCGAAGAGCACTCACTAATCTGTCATGAATCATGGATCCGCCTTTTCGTGTACGGGACCCGGGTTCATCACTTCTGTTTGAATCAACAGATCTGATGGGCAAACTATATTGACGAGGAGGAGCGTTACTACGAATAGCGGATAACAAGTTACGAACCACGAAAATGAGGGAGACTCTGCATCATGAATTTCAACAATTTCACCATCAAATCACAGGACGCCGTAGCGAAGGCAACGGAACTTGCCACGGCTAAAGAGAACCAGGCCATTGAGACTTCGCACCTCCTGAAGGGGATGCTGCTGGTTGATGAGAATGTCATCCCCTACCTCCTCAGAAAACTGAATGTGGACGTTGATGCGATCACTTCAGAACTCGACAGCATCATCGGTTCATATCCTAAGGTGAGCGGCGGGGAGCGCTATCTCTCAAACGATGCAACAAAGGCCCTGCAGAAAGCAGTCGCACTTTCACAGGAGTCAAAAGATGATTTTGTCTCCCTCGAACATCTCCTGCTGGGAATTCTTTCGGTAAACGATCGCACTTCACGGCTGCTGAAGGAGAACCATGTCTCGGAGAAAGACTTAAAAACTGCGATCAGCCAGTTGCGGAAAGGCTCGACGGCAAATAACCAGGACGCGGAAGAGACCTATAATTCCCTGAACAGGTTTGCCCGGAACCTGAACGACCTTGCCCGTACGGGCAAACTCGATCCTGTCATCGGCCGTGACGAAGAGATCCGCAGGCTGCTGCAGATCCTTTCGCGGAGGACAAAAAACAACCCCATCCTCATCGGGGAACCCGGTGTAGGAAAAACAGCCATTGCCGAAGGCCTTGCTCACCGAATCATCGACGGGGATGTACCTGAAAACCTGAAATCCAAGCAGATCTATTCCCTCGATATGGGCGCCCTGATCGCCGGAGCCAAATTTAAGGGAGAATTTGAAGAACGCCTGAAAAGCGTGGTCAAGGAAGTGATATCCGCTGAAGGCGAAATTATCCTTTTCATTGACGAGATCCACACCCTGGTCGGGGCCGGCGCCAGTGAAGGCGCAATGGATGCGGCCAATATCCTCAAACCCGCGTTATCACGGGGAGAATTGCATGTTATCGGTGCAACAACATTAAAAGAATTCCAAAAATATTTTGAGAAGGACAAGGCACTTGAGCGTCGTTTCCAGCCGGTGATGGTCAATGAACCAGGTACCCTGGATGCCATCTCGATCCTCCGGGGGATCAAGGAAAAATACGAGACCCATCACCATGTACGAATCAAGGATGAGGCGATCATTGCCGCGGTTGAACTCTCCGAACGATATATTTCCGACCGTTTTCTTCCAGACAAGGCAATTGACTTAATTGACGAGGCTGCATCAAAACTCCGTCTCGAGATCAACTCCGTACCGGAAGAACTCGAAACCATCGAACGCAGGATCCGCCAGTTGGAAATTGAACGGGAAGCCATAAAACGTGAAAAAGACCAGGGCAAGCTGAAGGTCCTGAATGAAGAGATCGCGAACCTGACCGAGGAACGAAACCGGTTGAAGGCAAAGTGGCAGGCCGAGAAAGAGATTGTCGAACAGATACAGTCGCGTAAAAACGAGATCGAGAAACTGAAATTCGATGCCGAAAGTGCCCTCCGTACCGGAGAACTCGGCAAGGTTGCAGAGATCCGGTATGGCCGTATCCCGGATATCGAGAAGGCCATGGAGAGTTTGAAAGATAAACTGACCGTGCTGCAAAAGGATTCCGCGATGGTCAACGAGGAGGTGGACGCAGAGGAGATCGCCGAAGTAGTCTCCCGCTGGACCGGTATCCCCGTGAGCAGGATGCTGCAGAGTGAGAAACAAAAACTGCTGGGTCTCGAAAACGAACTACACAAGCGTGTCGTCGGCCAGGAGGAGGCCATCGGGGCAGTTTCCGACGCAATCCGCCGGAGCCGTGCCGGGTTGCAGGACACGAAACGTCCGATCGGGTCTTTCATTTTCCTCGGGACGACCGGCGTTGGAAAGACCGAACTGGCAAAAGCCCTGGCTGAAATCCTTTTCAACAACGAGAACAGCATGGTGCGGATCGACATGTCGGAATACCAGGAACGTCATACCGTTTCGAGGCTGATCGGAGCACCCCCGGGCTACGTGGGATATGAAGAGAGCGGGCTGCTGACAGAGGCCGTCCGGAGAAAGCCCTATTCCGTGGTATTGCTGGATGAAATTGAAAAAGCCCACCCCGATGTCTTCAACATCCTGTTGCAGGTCCTTGACGACGGCCGGCTGACTGACAACAAGGGCCGCACGGTGGATTTCAAGAATACCATTATCATCATGACATCAAACATCGGTTCGCACATCATCCAGGAAAACCTGGAACACGCAACCGATAAAAACCGGGACGAAGTATTCGACCACACCCGGGAGCAGGTGTTTGACTTACTCAGGAAGACGCTCCGTCCGGAATTCCTCAACCGGATCGATGAGATCGTCATGTTCAAACCACTCACACAAACTGAGATCCAGACAGTTGTCGAGCTTCAACTGGGTATGGTACAAAAAATGTTGAAAAAGAGCGATATCCGGATCAGGGCAACAGAAAAAGCCATCCAGTATATTGCCACCCTGGGTTTTGACCCCCAGTTCGGCGCAAGGCCGATCAAACGGGTGATCCAGAAGAACCTGCTGAATGAATTATCAAAAATGATCCTGGCTGGAAACATCAACAAAGACAAGGAGATCGTTGTTGACGAGAAAGACGGAGAACTGGTGTTTGTGAATGCCTGATCCTGGCCAGTCACCTGGTTTTTATGGATTCCTGGTGGAGGGGTCACCACTTTCCGGAGGGTGAAGTGCCATAGCCGTTTGTGAATATTGTGGAAAGGACGAGAGAGACATGCTATCTGTCTGCCGGCAGTGCGGACTGAGGTTGTGTTCAGAACACCAGCAACCTGAAGATCACAACTGCCGGTACCTTTGTTGTGTAACGGGAAGATCTGGTGTATCCCATAAAGTGGATTAAAACATGTTATATCGGATAATCCCAGTTATTATCTGTTTCAGACACTCCGGTTTCCACGAGCCGTTTTTTTTGCAGATCCCGGGTTGTCCGGCACATTCCGGGTCAATTGCCGGTGTGTTTCAACCAGGTCTCCCACCACAGGGACAATAATGGGTCCGGGCTTTCTACATTCATACCTGGCCGTGGCCGGCAGGAGGTATGAACTCATCGCGTGGGCGGAGCGAAGGGAAGGCCCCACGTGGGACATGTCAGGACTTTCCTCTGATATTTTGCCTGTCCAATTCACTTTCACCCTGCACCCGGTCCAGCTCTATATACCCGGCAATCGAGATGATCATGCCCAATGAAACATTACCTGGACATGGATGGGACTCTATTCCTTAATCAGAGCGCCTTTGAAATTGATTTTGTTCCTGAGACGGCAAGGTTTCGCAACGTACAGATCAATAGTATCTTTTCTGCTATCCAGAGGGGAATGCAGGGCAACCGCCCGCCCAACCTGGTCCTCCGGGGTCTTCCCGGCACGGGTAAGACGACGGCGATCCATCGGGTCTTTTCCAGGTTACCAGCGCGAACCAAAGGGATTGTCCCGGTATACACCAATTGCCATGCCGAAATGTCCAGGTTTGAGGTATTTTCGATGATATATGCCTCACTTTATCACCACACGCCTCCGCCTAAGGGGATACGGTTAGGCAGGGTAATCTCTGATATCGGCATGGCGATTCGCCAGAGAGGGGGGGTCCTTCTTGTATGTTTTGATGACGTGGATGACCTCATATCCGGATATCGGATCAATGATATTCTCACCCCGCTTCTCCGGATAACCGGGGAACATCCGAATGCGGGTGTAGGATTCCTCCTGTCGATACGTGATCGGGACGTCGACATCAGGAAGGTCATTGGCCACTGCATTTTCCCGGTCCCCGAGCCCGATGAAGTGTATTTCCCACCCTATACTGAACATGAATTACGGATGATCCTCCATGACAGGATCAAGGCAGGACTGTATCCGGGTGTCATGTCCGGGGCCATGTTCTCATTGATTATCGGGTATACCATGGAGAGCGGGGATATCCGCGTCGGGCTTAACCTCATAAAACGGAGTGTCATGATCGCCGAGCGGGACGAGCGGTCCACTGTTGTCAAAACTGATATCATCACGTCATTCGAGGGATCCGGGTGGACAGGGCCTGGCCGGGACCTGATGAAATGGCCAGATCCTGACCTGGCACCCCCTGAAACACTAAATCTTCCATTTTAGACCGATTTATAGGGAAACCCTTACCCGGGAGTAGTATTACCCCACCGCACCCCGTTAACCCCTCTCCTGTTCGTTTAAATCGCCCGCATTTGGCTCCTTTTATTTACATTGCCAAATCCTGCTTTTTGTAGCGATTTTCCCCCATTTCATCGGGTAATACGCCTTTATTTGCTGTGTATCCCTATCGGGATCTCGTACACGCCACTCATTCCACCCCGTAACAGCCCTTTTTCCTCCATTCAGCAACCTGCTCCACCGCCCCATTCAGAAATTACTGGATGCAGGGATCGGGGTCATTCTGCCGTCATTGCCTGTTCGGCAATCTCATGGATGATTATGGGGGGTGTTTTCCCCTGGTCCCCAGGTTTATCGCCTGGAACCCGGACCGGATCTCTTTCCTATCCCTGGTTGGTTTTGGGGGGAATGACCTGTCCTGAGTTTGAGAGGACGAACCGATCACCGGTTGTCCACGTCCCGTTGACATAGTCATACACCTTCTGCACCGAACTCATAGTCCCTGCATGCTCATCGACCGTGACAACGAAATAGCCCACTTTCCTTTCAAGTGCGGGGACGTTCGAAAGGGGATACTCGATCGTGAGGGTCGGATCGGCCTCTGCCGTGTTGAAGGCCTTTCCGACTGCCCCGCCATTACCGCTTACCACCTGTTGGACTCCCTGGACCACCCCCCTGACATACATATGGGCATGACCTGAGAAGTACGCGGTCACGTGGTGGTTTGCAAGACTGGTCCAGAACATGTCGCGTTCTGCAGGACGGACCGACAGGTCGTACCCTTTGTCGTCCAGATCATCATCAACAGGATATGCAGGGGCATGACCGAAAACGAACGTGAATGGCCTCGTATTATTGGTAAGCTCTTTGTCAACCCAGCCCTGGTCAACCGTCTCTTTAAGCCCGTTATGGGGTGTGTACTCATCAAGTCCGATAAATTTTGCCCCTTTCCAGGTGAATGAATATGTCAGTCTCTTCTCTCCGGTCGGGCCATTTTGTGGCATATCCTTTGCAACGGATGCAAGATATGCATCCAGCAGGGGTATTACGGTCTGGTTCGGACCGTCCTCGTGGTTCCCCCGGATCACGTGCAACGGGATTCCGCTGCCTGTGGTGTAATTGTGAATGGGCGCGACCGCTTTCATCCAGTTCCTGAACTGTGCAGGGTAGTCTGTTGCCACGGGTGAAGTTTCCGAAATGATCCAACCGCTGATGAGGTCCCCATTATAGATGACGAGGTCCGGGCTCTCGTTTGCGATAGCCGCCGCGATGGGGTAGAGATACGGGCTGATCCCTGTTGTGGTATTTTTAGTGATATCCCGCGAATCACCAAAGACCACGAACGTCCATGTACTGTTGGCCGACTGTGAGGGTGCGGGGGTTGCAGGACTAACGACCGGGATATTTTGTCCGGATGGCGAAAGATTCGCACACCCCGCGATGAGGACAACGGTTACCAATACCATGAGAATCAGGAGAGGACGGAGCTGCATGATACAGGTTTTCATTGGCTGCAGTAAAAAATTTGACGGATCTGGTCGGGCCAGATCACCTGAAATCGTATCGCCATGAACATCCCGTTAAGCCCGGACTCAATGAATCAACGGATAGTGATGGAGGAGGTCCCGGATCCAGATAAAGGTACGGACCGGTCGGGAACCAGCACTCTTTTTCCTAATGTTACGATTGACTTACCTCTCCTGGTGCCTGTCATTTTTTAAATTTCGGTTTGCCCTGGTTTGGTTATCCTGTCTGCTTGCAGTTCGCTCCCGGGTTCCCGGAAAACATTCAATTCACCTAAAAGGAATGGACTTTAGATGATTACGGAGATGGCGTTCTTCGCAACAACTCCATAAGCAAGTAATTTTCCGATATAGCGGCTCACACCAACGGATCTTGTCCCCGGACAACTTCCGTCTGCACCTCGCATGTGTAGAAGATATCAGATGAATTAATCCGAAAATTACAATAAAACATGTGGGCAGAATATCAGAACATGGTGTGTTGAGGTTCCAGTCGTGATTTATGTCAGGGATGCTCAAGTCACTAAAATATTATAGATCGGATCCAACACATGGCCCCTTTTCAATAAAGTCCGGTATGTTACGATACCGTGACCATTTAAAAGAAGCTTTATTATCCATACGACTAAAAACCTTTGTATTAAGGATTATTTAAAGCAGTTTCCTATTCAGATGGAGTGAACGAATTGAAGCTTAGTAAAATCGGGGTTATTACACTCTTATTATTCGGAATAGTTATTTCATTTACAGGAATAGTGTGCGGAGACCCGGGCGTTCCGGCGAAGTCGGAAACACAGGTTATCTCGACGGAGACTATCGCAGATGTTGTTGGAACGGTCATGGATACTGATGCGGTTACCTGGTCTACTACTACAGGTGGAATCCCCATTTCCGGGGATGATCCGATATTAGCAAACTACCCTTTTTGGGCATCGTCTCCTTTTGGAAGTTATCAGGAATTCAAAGATATTTGGGACCATGATAGCCAAATTTGGACTGGTGTGCACCTTCAGGATTTGTGGAACTATATTATCAATAATCCAGATAAATATTCTGATCAATATCTGGTTTGGGCCAAAAATTTTAAGAATTGGGCACAAAACCAGGGCGATCTCAACAACCGAATATTGTATGATGGGGAAGTCCGGTATTCCACCTCGTATGATGCAAATATCGTGGCACAGGCCGGACATACGGTATTTACAAAGACTCTTAACGTTGACACCCAAAACAAGGTTATCGGGCAGTCCAATATCAAGGCCAACACCGAAGCAACCTACATTGCAACAGGTGACGGAGGCCACATCCTCGGTAGCGAGAACATTATGATTGATGGTGCGGGCAATCCAACTAACGCATCAGACCGAATGCTCTGTCCGTTCGGAGCAGATCAGGGTAATGTAATTCCGGCATTCTGTAACATTGTTCAGGCAGGCAGTAAGTATGACCTGACGGTCGGATCAGTTGTCACTGGTGCAGATGACAGGTTCATCGGTACTGATGCAACCGTACCAGTCATCCTGAACTATGCTATCGCTGTTAAGCCATACACGGTCACAGGGCAGGGTACCTCTCTGGCTATGGGTTCTACATCAGCTTACGTGAAGGCACATATCCAGGAAAGCAGGGATTTCAACATTACCCTGATAGCACCAGGGGGTGAACATTCGCCGGTTCCGGGAACAGGTGACCCAACTAAGGCAGAGGACCTCACCTACACTGAATCATCATCAGCTAGTGGATTAATCAGCTCATTCAGCAAGACAATCGCGTACCAGTCTGGTAAAGCATTATTACCCTGAGCTTATACCCTAAAATACACTTTTTTTGCGATTCGACGAAGGATCCAACATACGGCACCTCAAACCTGCATGCCTTCTAATAGGCAAATTGGATTCGATCTGTTAGCATTATTCCTATCCTAGTGTCTGTTACTTCATTGCCAGGAAACTGATTATTGCACTGCCAAGCACCTTCGGGCACTGGTACTGCAACCCGTGTCCGGCATCCGGGACCAGGACAAGCCGTGCTCCCGGGATCCGTTCAGCAAGCAAGTCGGAGTTCTTTGTGGGGATGATCACATCCTCGGTTCCCGTAATAACCATCACGGGGCACCGGATCCCGTGCAACCGGTCATCAGATCCCGGCCACCGGGCGAAGGCCGCTGCCTGACGGCCCGCACTCTCTGCACTTGTCACCTCGTGTACTTCCGGGCAGTACTGCCATGGATCATGCGTTGCCAGCCAGTCTCCTGGAAAGAGCACGGAAAACATCCGGTCTGCCAGGTCAACGGGACTCCCGCTCTTGTCGGTGAGTGTCCCCCATGTTTCTCTCTGCATCCGTTCTGCCCTATCTCCTCCGAAGGTCCCGGCAATGAGAATGAGCCGGTCAACCACTTCCGGCTTTTTAAGTACGAGTTCCTGGGCAATGGACGCACCCATGGAGAGACCCAGTATATGGGCGCTGAAAATCCCGAGTGTGTCCATCAGGGAAAGCGTGTCGTCTGCAAAGAGGGGAATGGAGAATGGCTTATCTGATATGGAAGAATACCCGGTACCCCGGTGATCAAAAATGATGACCTGGAAATGCACAGCAAGCATCGCAAGCAGCGGGGGGTTCCATGTGTCCATTGTTGAGGCAAACCCGTTGATCATGAGAAGCGGGTACCCGGAGCCGATCTTGCGGTACGCGAGCGTGACGCCATTCACCTCAACGGTTTTTACACTTTCTTCCGGCAATACTTCCATGAATTCACCACCTGGAATCCTGCCCGGCTCTCGACAATCCCGTGTACCATGTAGGGAGATATCAGGCCGGTTTTCTTTTCTTCTTTTCGATTGTCCGGGTATCTGTCGTCACGGCCCCGTCATCACCCGGAAGGTGAAGAGATAACGGCGTGACGGGACCCGAGGTATCACACATTCTGCTTTCAGTTAGATTCAAACGTTTGACAACGGAAGCCTGATCGGTGAAGACGTATGTGCTGGTGGTGGAAGAAAGACAAGACTGAACCTGAAAGGAAACAAGCGAAGCAGGAGACTGAAGGGGAGGAGGAGGAACGGGAGACTGAAGAACTGGTGGCTCTTGATATCATTTAAGAAGGGACCAGTGTAGATAAATCTGCAGTACGATTTTTGGCAGGCCGCTCCTTCATGTGGGTAACATGATGTAGCGGAGAGCCTGTTGTTTTCATCCAATAAGGACTGCGGGATGTCCCACCTTCTCCCGAACCTGATCATGCGGGTTCTCGAGATCACCCAACTAATTGACAACCTAATTGACAACAACTATTTGATGATATATCGGGTGTTTCTCCCCAGGATCCGGCAACCCTCATTGATCCCGTCGCTTGGATTGCGTCGGATTATTTCCCGCTTCCGTCTCTCATCCAGGCGGCCCGGACGATCCGGGACAAGCAACCCTTACCGCAGATAAAACGTGCCTAATTCGCCGGGATTCCCCAGACCCTGACCGGACTGATCCGGATCGTAACGGTCGCACAGGCGCACAATGAATTGCACCCGACCCTCGTGACCGTTGTTCCCGGGCAGGGAAAATGCGGTTCGGGATACAACGGGTCGTCGGGAACCACCTGGTCACATCCTATACCAGGAATAATTGCGGTGTTTCTTTCCGGCAATAGCCAACTGGAAAAAATCCTCCAACATGCCCTGAAAAATCAGGTTTTCGTGCAGGACGTTCATGGATTCTTAAAAAAATATTGGATGGGCAGGATCAACGACTCCACATGAACAGATCCGGTCTACGATTCGGCACACCGGGCCCGGGGACTACCCGGGCGGGTGATTCGGAAAACAGCGACAGGGCGACGTCAGAACCGGAAGTGTTCCCTCGCCTTCTCGGAACAGGTTGACACATGGGCATTAAAACCAGGGGACCCGGGTAAGAAGAAATTATATGTTCCTTTCAGGAGAGTAGTGTACAGGGTAATCACAACCAATTCGGGAGGAGTAATTCATGGACGTAACGATTCTCTGCTTGATACCAATTTCATACGGTATCCATATCATTGAGGAAGCCCCGCGGTTTGTCCCATGGGCAAAAAGATATTTTTCTGCACCAACCTCATTCGCTCAATTCGTGCTTGGAAACGTTATTTTCATGGCGTATGTCCTTATCTCAATAGCTCTTGCAATCTTTTATCCAGGAGAATTGACGCTTGTTATTGGATTGGCCACTGCTGCATGGATCTTTTCAAATTTCTTAATCCATGCATCCCTAACCCTCTATACCGGTGAATACTCTCCAGGTGTGGTAACTGCAAGTGCACTCTATGCCCCTGTTGCCGTGTATATTTACTCTGGCTTTCTGGGGTCTGGAATGCTCAGCACGGTAGATATCATCGTGTCCATCATCATCGGTTCTGGCGTTATGTTCGTTCCAACGCTCATACAGGTATGGAGAGGGAAGAGAAACCACCTCATCTGATACCGCCCCTCTAAAAGCTGCATGGGCCTGCAGGTGGAACAACCGGGATCAACTTTCGCGGGGCCAGGTAGTGGGACCTGAATTCCAGGTTGAATATTTGTTTTTTGATTGTGAAGGGTGTACCCGGACCAGTGGATTGGGCCAGGGGATTGTCAGGGATATTTGCCAGTGTTGATACCGGGGGGGCACTCCCTGTTCCAATACGATGGAGCGACCCGGAATTTTATAAGGTTAACACAATCCAGCCCTGTCCAGCCATTGTCCGATTTCTGGGTCTATTCAACTACACCGGTTGTAATACCCTTGCAATCTGATAATAACCCGCTTCAGAGTCCACCTGCACGGCAGCTGGTTGCCGGTTGGAATTCGGTCGGTTTTACCGGGATAACTCCTACATCAGCACGTAATACCTACCTGTCAGTCCAGCCGGACTGGACTACATCAATGGGATTCAACGCAGCCAACCAGTCGTAAGGACCTGCCATCTTCAAAAGAGACCCGGTCAGAATAGACGACGCTCTATCCGATGAATGGATAGTGGATTTACATGAGAAACCCGGGCGCTATTTGCGGCAATCGGGTAAAAGCAGGCCAGGGTCCCCCCTATCGCTATCAACCGGGAATTGAA
Organism: uncultured Methanomicrobiales archaeon; assembly: GCA_903819595.1. Classification (GTDB taxonomy): domain Archaea; phylum Halobacteriota; class Methanomicrobia; order Methanomicrobiales; family Methanospirillaceae; genus CAIKOD01. Next base: position 15,866 of record CAIJED010000290.1, read on the forward strand.
TCTGAATACATATCGCACGATCCCGGGATTTTTTTCTCATACACGTGATGTAATTCGCTGCTGATACTCTTTCGGAATTCGCGCAGGATCTTTTGACATATTTTTTTTTAAAAACAATTATTCGTTATCTCTTTGCATGAATTTCGCCACCCTTACCACGTAGTATTGCCACACGGTCCCATGTTTCCGGCTATTTCGACCATATATTAGCGTTTGATTTCAAATCATCGTTGGATGAACAAGAAAGATACTTTTATTGGCCCGGATAGCCAAACACCAGTTTATACCAGATACTTTAGGATAATTGCCAATCCGGATGAAACGAGGATTAATACCCCTTTCAAAAGGAGATTGAGGATACCGTGTAACATGAAGAAGATCTGTTCATTTTGTGGGAAGATTATCTACGCCGGGTCGTCTCCGGAATCACCTGTCAGTCATGGATTGTGTAAATCCTGTTATTCTGGAATTATCATGGAATATGGATTCAATATCGAGAAATTTCTTGACCTTATTGACGCTCCGGTATTTCTTGTCGATGCCGATGTCAATGTCCTCGCAGCAAATTTTCTCGCAATCGAGGCTCTTGGAAAACCTCCTGAATTGGTCAATGGCAATATCTGCGGAGATGTCATTGAATGTGTGAATGCATTTCTTCCGGGTGGCTGTGGAAAAACCCAGTTCTGTGCGGATTGTACGATACGGTCCTCAGTGAACGAGACCTTCAAAACAGGGAAACAGATTACCCGCCGTCCTGCCGATGTAACCCTGAAAACAGGGAATCAGGAGAAACAGACACACCTGCTTGTGACAACGCAAAAATCTCGTGATATCGTTCTTCTACGGCTTGAAATTGATAAAACAGTTTGAAGGTGCCTTTTTGTCAAAAAAGTGATATATTTCAGCAATTTTTTATTGAACCAAATAGTATTTCTTTCGCTTTTTCCCGTGGCAGGGCTTCTTCATTTTCAACCTCTTCCATACGTTTTGCGAGCCCCTGTTGCTCAATAATCTCTTCCATGAGGTTGAATTCATGTACATAAAGGATAAATGCCTTTTTCTGGTTATTGGAATCCACGATATATTCCCGTGGTATCGATGTCATCATACTACAATGATGGTATGAAGTGATACAGTTGTTACGGGTGACAGCGGTGCCCTGTTCTAATACATTGAACAGGGTCATTTGAATACGCCAGTGCCAGTCGTTCCTGACATCCCTCATGTGGCGATAATTATGTTCTTTTTTTAGGGAATTTCGTGGGATACACATAAGGAATACGAGTACACACTGTTGTGTTAGTATGTCATTATTATGAGGGATATCGATGGGATTCGATCTTGGTGGTCTGGCCCCGGAGAATGAAAACGGGGAATGTTTCGATACTGATATCTCGTCCTGGAAGCCACTGGCTGAATACGTCCTTGTTACGTGCGAGGACTTGTTCCTGGACGGGGAGGACGAATACTGGTTCAGCAACGATGGCCAGGTCGTATCTGCAGAAACGGCCAGGGCAATCGGAGAACGACTCCTGGACCTGATCGAAGACGGTTCGGCCGGGAGATACAAGGAAGAATTCTACTCCGGGCTTGATGGGTCACCTGATGGACCAAATGACAACCCTGATGAAATAAACCTGGAAGAGGACACACCCACCCAGGAGAGTAGTATCCTGTACAGAGGCAAGGGCTCCGTCGCAATATGGACCATCGACTACGTGTTTGATGTGGACGAGGTAGAGAAGTTCGCACGGTTCTGCGTGGCGTCAGGCGGGTTCGAAATCTGCTAGAGCGGGAAGACACGTCTGTTTGGGGTACTTGAGGTTGTCATGACGAAGAAGTCTCTTGAAAAGATACAGGAAGTGTTCACCGGGAATTATGGTCATCTGCATCTCACAATTCCTGAGAATGATTTGGCCAACCGCAGGAAGGGTTCCATGCCATACGGAAGCGGAAGGCTCTTTTACATTTTCGGCGAGGAAGGGGACCGTGAATTTTTTGAATATTAAGCCCATCACCGTATTGGCGGGGATGGTCATGGAAAGATCTATGACGATGGGGAGTACGTGAGCCTCCCGACACTGGAGACGGCGTTTGCCTATAACCCCAAGATCCCTGGAGATGAAGCGCTTAAACGGGCTGAAAATGCAGAAGAATACCAAAAAACTCTCGATGACCTGAATGCCAGGGGGATGTTTTCTTCAGGGCCGGTACCTGGGGCGTTGATAATCAATTAGTACATTATGGCCGAAGCGTTAGAGAAGGGAAAGAAACCGGGTGCTGGCAAGTCGGACTCCCATATCCCGTAGAATCCGGGAAACGTTAAAAGAGTCGATAGTTGTCGGTGACGTACCACGAATGTTCGCCTGGGGGACCATCAAGGTTACGCGGGATGATGCGGTGATGACACTCCTGTGTGTTACCCTGGTCCGTCAGTTCGTGCTGAAACGTGTGTATCCCGTGATGGGAAGCCTGATGACTGAGGCGGAACGGAATAGATTCACGGCGGACCTCTTTGGCAGAGTACGTATTGATTGATGGACTCGCTTCCCGGAGTTATTCCGGCTGAATGGGATGAGAACGGAAATCTGCTTTTCGGCGAGAAAGGATGGCAGGTGTTATGTATCCGTCTTATACGCTATTCCCGGTAGTATCATTGGTCAGGGCTGGCACACAACAGCATCATCGAACGGTCACCTGGTTCGTTCCTGCTGAGCCGGGACTTATCGCCACCTGGTAGAGCGTATGCGTCTAAAGAATATTGTGAAATTGGAGCAAATATGTTGATTTTTGAAGAACACGTTTGCAGATCGTTGAATGTTTGGGTTGGGGGGTTCCGGTGTTGACCCCATCAGCTGCCGGGTAGATGTAACGTTATGGGATCTCGATTAGCATGTATTGTTGGTCAGGCTTTACCATTGCATACAATTTACACCATATTATGACTCATCGCTGTATGAAGTGGATTGCCCGATACTCGGGATGCCAGGGGAGGAGAACACATTCCCCTCCCTGGACCAATCCTGTTTCGCAGGATATGCCTAGTGAAATGGGCGAACCTCCCACCATCGCACGGAACTATTGTGAACTATACCTGAAAATAATTTGATGTGGGGTTTCCGGGTCAATACATCCAGGTATAATGAAGCGTTTCTATCCTTCCTGTTCACCATCGCTTCTATGGTAGAATTATCAAGGACGTGATATATCACGATTTCCGAATCTGCACCCGTAAGGAATGCTTGATCAGGTACACGGAATATGCCTGACACTTCCACATCAGGCTGGACTCCTGCTGCCTGTTTGTGTCGCACAGTAGTAAAGAACTTACCAGCCTGACTGGAAACGGAGACCCACTCATCAGGCACAGGTCCAACGTTTATTATTGTTCCATTCTCGATCACTTTCCGGTTTTCAATCTTCCAGTCTCCTGCCATGACCGGATACGAAAGGTCAGATTGTGGTACCGGTGCCGCATTTTTTGTTAACACGCGATCAACCACATAGGTCCCGTCTGTATCTCCGGGTATGATAAACGCACTCCGGATGCTATTATTTCCCGCCAGGGAGCCGAACATAAATGCCCCGTCTGATGAAACTGCATATAATCTCCCGGTCTCTCCGATAGTTCCTGCAAGGATCAGGTTGATAGAAGTCCCGTCTTCATCCAGGACCTGTTCAGTCCCGCTCCAGATTCTGCCCTGCTGCTTATCAATGGTGAGGTGGCCGGTAGTACTTGCGGAATTTTTCCGGTTGTGAGTGAGGTCCCATGTTCCGATCAGGTCTGGCACTTTACCTGCCGGAGAGGCATTTGTCCCTGATTTCAGCGCATGATAGGAGATAATCATCGGGCCCCTGTCAGAAAATAGCACCGTATTATAGAATTCATGATCTGAAACAATCTCCCCAAATGAGATACCACTTCCTTCATTGTCCAGTTCAAACATGCGACCATCAGGCGATACTGCACCTGAAAATAATTCAGTCACATTTTTGCCGGTTGTCTGGTTGTAAAATTTCTCTTCCCCAACAATTGCCCGACCATCCTGCCCGTTAATCAGGTATGATCCCGGATAAGATGTCACGTTTTCAAACCCGCCAGCCGGGGAGTACCTTTCCACAGATACTCGGGTCCAGGAACCTTTCAGGTCAGGAACCGCCCCGGCTGATACTGGCATCATCACACCTACCAGGAGGATAACCAGGATCCCCGTGATTCGCAGATACATTCGTATGTTTATCATGGCCTTATATGGTCAATAAGCAGGAGAAGATTATGAAGGTTGCGAAAAAGTCCGCAATGTGCCTGCAGCGTTTACGATGATCCGTAGCCGGCCCCCCTCCCATCTCCCCTCCCGGAATCCAAAATCCCCCCTCGACTGATGAATTGAAAATAAAAGTAAGGATACTCTCAATGTTGATTCTTAAACTGGAAGGCCGGTGCTTTCCTGAACACCTCAAAATAATTTCCAACCAGGTCATTTTCCAGCTCTTTCAGATGATGGGAAGGGACGGGCTTTTCCATGAGATGATATGAAAAGTGGAGGCCTTTTTCATCCCACAATTTCCGCCTGTGCTCCATTAAACGTTCCTGGCAGTTTTTTGACTGCCCGATGTAGATGATGTCCTGGAATTCCACATCGGTGAGGAGATACAATCCTTCTCCGGGTGGCACATTTCTGACAGGTTCTGTATCAAGTGGTTTTCTCTCACTCCATGCCAACCCCATCCAGCCAGGCCCACCGGGACTCCCGATTACCGGGAGTGGAGCGATGCTTGGACTTCCAGCCGGGTTATCACGGTGGATTTCTTCCAGTTTTCCACCCCGCTTCTCCTCTTTTCGATTGGTGGATTTCCGGTACCGCTTGTGAAACCGCCCGAAATTGCAGAGGGTGGATTCGCCGTATTCCTGCCGGTAGCGATAGAGGAGAAAAATTTCCATCCCCCGCCGTACGTTTTGTGACGCGTCGAGTGGCGTGGCAGAACATTCATACTCATATCCTTCTGCATCCTGCCAGGCCCATAGTGACGGTGCTGCGATATGGGGATCGTTCCACGGCATCAGATTCTTTCTTTTCAGCGTCTGGCGAAGTTCATTGATTAGTTCATGAACTGTTCTCCTGGTTTCGCCAATATACATCAGGAATTCTTTTCCGGCGGGCCTGATCCGGTAGAGGCCGGGTTCTTTGGGAATTGCCCGGTATTCTTCTTTTGCTGCAGAGAAGGGGACCCACGGGGACCACGCGAGGTTGCACCAGTCGGATTTGAAGTAATTGATATTCCAGATATCAGTAAGAGGCTGCAGGGGATCAGGATCTGGTGACATTCGTACGTAGAGATGGGCCGATGGAGAGGATAAGGATGACGGGGTAGATTCAAAGTGTTCGCATAGACCATATCTTATTATGCCAGATTCCTCCCTGGAAGAATATCGCAAAATAAATTTCATCATAGAGCGGGACAGTACCGACACCACCTGCAAATATGCACTTCTCCGGGGAACTATTGAAATCTGCGAGGAATATCAGCACCTTGGAAAAGAGGAAGGATGAACGATCTGGTTTCCTCTCGGCCTTCTGATTGAAAAATGGATTTTCTATTACTATCCGATCATCGCGAATGAGCAGTATATACCCCAGAAGAGCGGGGAAACCGCTGAGGGGGGAATCATGGAGTGGCTTTGAAACGCTGGTGCCGGAGAAAACCCGGACCGTTCCTACTGGCCCGGGCCTGTATGTCCTGACAGATGCCGGCTCGCAGGAGATCTGCTACATCGGCCAATCCATGAATTGCGCGAACCGGTTGCTTTCTCATAGTAAGAAGTTCTGGGACGGAAAGGCGCTGCGGTTTTCTTTCTATCGCGTGGAGAGAACAGTTCTCCCGCATCATCTCATGGAACTTGAAAATGATCTCATTGGGAATTATTTTGAGCACTACAAAAAAGCGCCTGAGTACCAGTTCAGGAACAGCCGGTAAAAATTATCATGGGTAAATCCCATGAGACGGGGTAAAATGAGCGTTGGTTGAGAGCAGTTACAAAGAGTGATCCGGATACGATGAAAAGAGATCCGGCATATTCATTCCTGCTCCTCTTTCAGGCTCTGGATCTGTTTTTTAAGAACAGGTAATTCGTCATGAATACTGATCCAGAGCAGGTGCCAGTCAACACGGAAATACCCCGGATGAATTCCTCGATCTTTTCTATAGACTGGTAAATATCATACACAAGAAGAGAGGAGGGTCGCTTTTCAGACATACACAACCTCGTGCATGACCTGGTCGCGGATGAGGGGATGAAGTCCATCAGGAGTAACAAGATCGACTTTCATATCGAGACGATCAGCGATCAGGTTTTTCAGGTGCACGAATGCCATCATGCCTATCGGCTGATCGAATTCCACCACCAGGTCCAGGTCGCTCTGTTCGGTCTGGTGTTTTTTTGAGTACGAACCAAAGATGCCAATGCTCTTTACGTTATACCGCTCCGCCAGCTCGTGCCTCATGCCCCGCAGCGTATCCAGCATCTCGGATGTATTCCTCATGTACCTTCATGGAATATTGGCACTTCACCTATATGAGCGATATGGAGGGTGCGGAGAGAACAGTTCTCCCGCATCATCTCAAGGAACTTGAAAATGATCTCATCAGGGAATTACTTTGAGCACTACAAAAAAGCGCCTGAGTACCAGTTCACGAACAGCCGGTAACCCATTCTTTTTTGGGGCTCGCCGCTACTTCATACGGGTAACCTGAAGTGAAGGTCCCCACATCTGATGTAGATCATCGTCATAAAGTTTTCAATATTTGTGTTGCGTCTCGCACACGGTTATTGATCCGGGAGCTTGTATAATTCATAATGCCATCCCAAGGTCGTTCCATGGTTTTTGCAGCATTTACAATAGGTTTTAATTTGCTGTGTGTTCCCCAGAAGTACCATTTTTTGAGATATGTATATGCAACATTCGGATCGGAAATACTCCAGAATCCAGAAAAGACTAATCTTAATGTTATAGGCCCTCTCAGTCTTCAAATTCATGTTCTTTAAAGATCCCAATTGTTTTTGTCGCAATACCGTCAGATTACGGGCCTGTGTCAATGACCTCTGTGAACCATTTCGGAGCCCGGGGCATTCATCAAATATCCATTGTTCGATGTAGGTATCCGATGGCTGATAGGTCACCTGGTGAATAAGCCCAACATTCCAGATTTTAACAATTTAGTACCGGTAGTCGATCGGATATGATTTCAAAAAGGTGCGGTCGTTTTTTTTCTATACACGATATTGCATTTAGAGAGGTCAGATTATTGGAAACCGGGATGAGTTGGTCCTATTTTGGAGTACCGAAACCAGCGGATTTTTTAATCCGAATGTGGAGTAAAGCACAACTTGCCGGGACAAATCGTAGTACAAATCAGGAGGTATCGAAACCACCCAGCTCCCTCAATACTCCGAAGGGCACTAATTACTCTGCCACGAGTCGGTATCAACCCTGGCGGAATTGTCGCCCGGGACTGACCGTAATACAGGATCCTTCACCGGAATATTTACATGAAACATCGGTTCAATAAAAGATGACCATGATTACACGGCAAGTCTCCTTTTTCTCAAAAATTGTCTTCATGCTGGTACTGTTGAGTCTTTTACCATTGCCCGTATCAGCCGAAGACAACCTGCTTTCACAAGCACAATCGCTCTCTATCAACCTGCCAATGAAAGGCAATAGCCCGTTGGGAACAGTATCATCAATGCAGGATATGTTTACCTGGCTCATGGATGTAAGCAGTCAATTACTAAAATTTTTCACAGATATCATGTCACTACTTGGAATACAGAATGACCCGTCTGTGACAAATATGAAAACTACGTTAGAACAGGGAATGAAACAGGCAAATCAATCCTGGGTCAATAAATAACTCGTACCAGGCAATCCGCTAAAATCCCAAATGTCGATTGAAAATCTTTACTCATACCCGCCAACAGTATGCGGTGTCAGATGCCAGCGAAGGGGATGAGGCGACCATCGCCGGCCACCGGAGCAACACAAAAAAACAGGTGGTGGGATCCCTCCCCCGTATCTCCCAAGATCAAACATCCCCGAGAACGACGTCCACCGCACGTCCTCGCCGATGTTGAACCGGCCGCTGGCCATGATCTCCTTATCCATCGGGTTCACATAACCGGGTTCACTGGTATTCCCAATCCCCGCTAAACTCCTCGAACCAAATCTGAAGGACCCGGTACCAGACCCGGACCCAATCGGAATGAATGCAAATGAATCCGGCATCTCAAGGTCCGCCTGGGCAATTGACCAGCCGGGTGATACGACAAATCGCCGGGAATACAGCGGGATTCCGCCCCGACTGTTTCACAATACGGCGTCGTAGCAAAGTTCGCCCCCCTGCATCAAGAGAATCAACCCCACACGTCACGCCAGAAGCAGCAACCCCGCAGGAGTGGAGCACCTTGCCTTTTCCATCGATGCTGGGCCCAGATGTTTCCACCTCGCTCATCGAACCAAAGTGGACGGTATCGGGATTAGTCAGCACCTGCGAGCTCTCGTACCGGGAAGGTCCGGGGAGGATGAACCCGTCCTGGTATCCTCAGATCAGTACACCAATCCATAAATGACGGGAGATATATCCCCGATTGACGAAAAATTTTTTTTGTTGTTTCCTATGGAACAAAAAAGATAACGTGGGGTTATGTTCCCTTGACAGCGATACAATTCCTTTGGACCGATGTATTGCCCAGCATCGAACCGCTGTTGCTGTCAAACCTGAAAATAGACAGGGTTACAGTATAGGCACCCGGAAACCGGTAGGTATGGACCGGATTCGGACCCGTTGCATTGATCCCGTCACCGAAATCATAATTCAGGAACGTTGGAGATCCGGTTGACTGATCCGTAAAGGAAACCTTCAGGGGAGCAGTCCCGTTGACCGGTGATGCGGCAAATTTCGCGACCAGCGGGACCACCGGTACCTTGTTCACCGTGATGACATTCGGTTTTGTTGCGGTGCTGCCG
>CAIJED010000291.1 GCA_903819595.1 uncultured Methanomicrobiales archaeon
AAAATGATAAATTTAGATCGTGATCAATTTCATGGCGAATGGAATTATACAATTTCCCCAAATTGATTAGCTTATTATTTCACGGACACTTAGGTTAAAACACACAACTGTATCAGAGGCAATGCACCGCAATATAAGATTGAAAGTCCTATGTCAGTTTCGCAAATACGAGCCCGAATCTCGCCTGAATTTCCCTCTCACCACAGAAACCTGGGTCATATAGGGCTTATTGATCTTATCTCATCAGAAATTCGTTATTTTAACTAACGGGCTGATTAAAACTCTCTCTACAAGGGGAAATAAGGCGGGATCTCCAGGTAGGATGACATAAACTATGGGTGCAATTATCATGCCATTAAAATGCCATTGATTGGGTTACAGAGCATTATAATCTCTTCAAATGTTGCTCCGAATAAATAAGCTATTATCAGGGGAATACTGTAATTAAAGTCTATTAACTACCCTTTGTGCTATCAAAACGTTTGAACATGAGCGGGCTTCACCCCCTCCTTTCCCCACCTCCAATCAGATATTCCCTGGGTAGGGTTTCCCGAAAGATCCTTAATTTAAGGGAGCAGGGGATTGTCTCTATCTCAACCGGGGTCCCCAAAGCGGCGGGGCGGAGCCCCTGGAGCGTCAATAGGTTCGGAACAAACCCGGATGTGTAAAATTTTCAGTTATTCATGTCGATGGTTTTTGCCTTCAGTTGTCTAAATAGTCCATATACTAACCCTTCATCAAAAGAAGTTATGTGTAATCCGGGTGAATAATATCCTAGAATGATATTAGTCGACTGGCAGATCCTTGACCGTATCAACCGCGGCCATATCAGCGTAGACCCGTTCGACCCGAACCTTGTTCAGCCGAACTCCCTCGATATCCGTCTTGGGAACCATTTCGTCTGGTATGAGCCGGGACCTGAAGTGATTGACCCCTACGAGAAGGAGACAATATCGTCAGGCACAAAAGAGATGACCGCGGAATCCATGGTCATTGACCCCGGGCACTTCATGCTCGCGGAGACCCTTGAGGTGATCTCTCTTCCAGATAATATCGTGGCAAGTATCGAAGGGAAGAGTAGTATTGCAAGGCTGGGGGTTGAACTACACCAGACTGGTGGGTGGATTGATGCAGGGTTTACCGGGTCGATCACCCTGGAGATGTGCAACGTCAACATACGTCCGGTCAAGGTGTACGCAGGTATGCCGATCGGACAACTGGTCTTCTACACCACTGAACGCGCCTCACGGCCGTATAACCTGAAAAACGATGCAAAATACATGAACCAGCGACAGGCGACCCTCTCACGGTACCATGAGAACCCGAAGGCTGGTTGAATGAGTATATACCGTATGAAAATACATTTAATAAGGGATGATTTCAGTATTCCGGAGATGAATTATGCGACTTCTTCTGATACACTCAGATTTTATTGAATACGAAGCGAAAAAGAAGACCCGGATGGCCGAGGAAGGCGCCGTTCTCAAGGACTCACAGAAAGAGACCCTGATCGTCTTTTGTGCAGTCGAATCCATCGACGAGGATGATGTTAACGGTGTAGTGGCGCAGGCAGCGGCTGAAGTCCGAAAAACTGCTGCACAGCTCTCGGTAAGAAATGTCATGCTGTACCCGTATGCCCACCTTTCGAGCGACCTTGCCAACCCGGATGTGGCTGTTGCCGTCCTCAAGGCCCTCGAACGTGAACTGAAAGTTGATTTCGATGTCAAACGTGCACCGTTCGGATGGTACAAGTCTTTCTCCCTCTCCTGTAAGGGACACCCTCTATCAGAGCTTTCAAAGACAATTATCCCGGGTGAAGAAGCCCCGGTGAAGGTGAAAAGTTCTGTCACCCACGACTTTTTCGTCATGACGACAGATGGGAAGCAGCATGATGTCTCGGGTTACATGGATAAAACCCCCTTTGGTTGTCTTGTCAGGAAGGAACTCGGAGAACAGACATCCATGGGCGGTGAACCCGTCCATGTCGCACTCATGAGGTCGAAGGAACTCGTCGATTACGAGCCGGTGAGTGATGTCGGACACCTCCGGTGGATGCCCAGGGGCAAACTTATCCGGGACCTCCTCGCGGACTATGTCCTCCAGATGGTCCTCCCCTATGGCGGGACACCGGTTGAGACACCGGTCATGTATGACCTCGGTGACCGTGCGATTTACGAACATGCTGATAAATTCGGGGAGCGGCAGTACCGGTTCAAGAGCGGGAACCGGAATATGATGTTACGGTTTGCCGCCTGTTTTGGGATGTTCTCGATCATGCGGGACATGCATATCTCCCCGAATACCCTTCCGATGAAGATGTACGAGCTCTCCACCTACTCGTTCCGTCATGAACAGAAAGGGGAGGTGATCGGCCTCAAGCGTCTGCGGGCATTTACAATGCCGGATATGCATACGCTCTGCACCGACATGCCGGAAGCACTGAAATGTTTTGAAGAGCAGCTCACGATGGGCTGGAAGACCGGCCAGGACTTTGGTACCGAACTCGTTGGTGTCTTCCGGTGTACCCGTGACTTTTACACGGCACACGAAGGCTGGGTAAAGAAGGTCGTTGCAGACTCAGGTATGCCGCTCCTCATTGAGATCCTTTCGGACCGGGTCCATTACTGGATTGCAAAAATTGACCTCGCGGCCATCGATGGTCAGGGCCGCCCGATTGAAAACCCGACGGTCCAGATTGACGTTGAGAGCTCGGCACGGTTTGATATCAAGTACCACCTGATGGACGGGACCGTAGTCCACCCGCCTATCCTCCACTGTTCACCGACCGGCAGCGTGGAACGTGTTATCTGTGCCATCCTTGAAAGCACGGACTCCATGGAAGTACCAATGCTGCCCGTCTGGTTGTCCCCCTCCCAGGCCCGCGTGATCCCGGTTACTGAGCGTCACCTCCCGTTTGCCGCAGAGATTGCGGACAGGCTGAATTCTGCCGCTATCCGTGCCGACCTTGATGACCGCGACGAAAGTGTGGGCAAAAAGGTCCGTGAATCTGCCATGGACTGGGTGCCCTATGTGATCGTCGTTGGGGACGCTGAAGTGGAAAGCGGGAAACTCACTGTCACGATCCGGAAAGAATCGGCAAAAGACAAACCTCACAAAGTGACTCTTACCGAACAGGAACTGATTGCAGTCATCAGGCAGGAGATCGGGAGTATGCCGTTCCGACCCCTCTATACTCCACGGCAACTTTCGAAAAAGGCCAGGTATATCTGAACAATTTCTTCTTTTTTAAGCGATAATAACCAGGAATTCATCGATGATACCAACACAGGATGGAAGGTACAGGACCAGTGTCAGCAATGGGCTGATGGTCGATATCATCCAGAAACAGGACCAGAGGACAGGAAAGAAGACCCGTGGCATTGTTGGGGAAATTCTTACGAACTCAACATTTCACCCGCATGGGATCAAGGTGCGGCTGTCTGATGGGAAAGTCGGGAGAATCGGCGCCATCATTTTCCGTTGAAATTCAGGGCGGAGCGCATGAACAGGGACTTTACAGGTCGGTGGCTTTTTTTTACAATGATGAAAAGGACAAATAAGGAAAAAATCAGGTTATACATCCAATAACGTGTGACATAACCGGGGGACTCATCCCTCTTAACAACCACCCTTACCGGTGAAGGGCTGCACTTCGCTCCATCTTCTTTTGTACAGTATTCCAGGTCTTCGTGATCAGGAAACTCTCCTCCATGTATTCGACAACACGGGCAAATTTCTTCATCGGAAACGCAATTGTCAGGACGTCGAGCGGTACACAGCCACGTGCAGAAGGATCAAACATGCCCAGTACGACTTTTGGATCATCTTTTTGCTGCTCATGCCACGGGTAATAAATAATTGAACTGCACCCGGCACCCATGGGGCAGATGACTCCATTTGGATCTCCCTGGTCGAAATTCGCGAGGGAAAATAGCCCGCTGATGACTTCGGGGCGGGCAAAGAAGATCACGACCTCGGGATTATCCTGCTCTGTCAGTTGATCCCAGCGGGAGAAGAAAAGTTCCTTTCCATCCGAAGGAAGTGGGACGATATTCTTCATCCATTCATCGACAATCTCCGGTGCCTGCTTGTACCGCTCCCCTTCAACAACACCCGGTTCTCCATGAGAAAGGAAGTGCTGGAAATGGGGTGGACGCTCATGGGAATATCCGGAGAACAGGAGTCCACCCCTGCAGGTGATCGAGTGAGAATCAAATACCAACGGAGTCCCGTTTCTGACCCGGCCAATCTGGCAGATGATACATCGCCAGCCATTCGGTGGGGGGACTTTCTGCGATGATAAGGATTCTTTCCTGAATTCAAAGGTAATCGGTAGATCGATGCCGGGAAAATATTTCTGCCATAAAACAACGAACCGATCGCGGAGTATGATATCCATGTATTTCACTAAATCCTTGCGGTATTTAAAGTAATGATGTAATCTACGTGGCCAGTGTTTCATTTTTCATTATTATCAAACGCATGAATCGCAACAGGAATGGCCGGGAAAAATGGAATTTCAACATTAATCATGGGTCGGATTTTTTCTTGCTAACTCACTCCAGGAATAAGTAATTTTTTAATTGCGAAGTATTAATTCGCACTGGACCCGTTTATCGCGGATATTGCAAAATTCCTGGTGACCTCGACGAGGGCGGTGTCAAGGGAATACGGGTTAAATATCAGCCCCTGATTAATCCTCATAGTCATGTCGTACCATAAAAGAGATCGGATAAATCCAACGGGTAGGGGCATACTCATTACCCCGACGAACATCCCCACGTAACAGCCGATTGACACATTTTGGATGCGGTGTAGGGTACAATACATCTTACCATAACGAGCGGGTGAATCAACAGAATAAGACGTAAAGTGGAAATACCGTCTTTAAAATTACAACAGCCGAAGAAAAAATAGGATTTGACTTTTATGATGTAACGCCCCGGCCGGGATTTGAACCCGGGTCAAAAGCTCCGCAAGCTCTTAGGATGTCCACTACCCTACCGGGACACGGATGTTATCAGATTGGGATCTGACTCAATACGTTCGTTTTATTGGCTTAAAAACATGTGCATCGAAAAAAAATTCAGGTCTCGCAAGTTTCTATTGACAACGAAGGTTCGTAACATTCTTCAGTAAAAACGTTAATATACAGGTGATACCGGCAAAATCAACGTCATTACCCTACCGGTTGAAAAAAGGTGAATACATGTCTGATTCTTTAGAAACGATGTCACAGCTCTTTACGTTTGAGCAGAAAGCGCGGCGTTGGGAACTCCTTGTCCGAATATTTTACAGTATCGCCATCATGATTGTCATGTTTATATATGGGCTCGTCGCCGGAATTTTAATGATTATCCAGTGGTTCGTAATCCTGATCCTCGGTCGTCGCAGTATGGGATTATCAGAGTACATCCGGGGCTATCTTGAATATCATGTCCATGTACTTTCGTATACTTCCTGGATGACTGATAAGAGACCTGGAATTATGCCAAAAACAGTGAAGATATTTGAGGAAACCGTTTCTGAATAATTACCACATGGCACAATAGACCATCCGGGCAGGAGGCATTCTGCCCCCCCCTGTGGTCATTTTTTGTGGCCCTCTCTCTTTCCATCATTTCAGACGAAAGGCTTTGTATGAGAACATTTTTTAGAACCCAATTGTAAATCGGCAATAGACTAGTCCACCATTGCAGGACATTTCATGAGATCTATCCTGGTGTAAGGAGATGGCGACGGAGATATCCAACAGGGGAATCGCATCCAGGCTGTTGTTGCTGAGTGAACTCCTGGAAATTACCGGGGACAACGTCTTTAAAATCAGGGCATTCTACCGGGCCGCTGATATCATTGAACGTAGTAACAGCCCAATTTCGCAGTTGAATATATATAACCTTACCTTAGTCCCCGGGATAGGCCCGGCAATAGCAAAAAAGGTCCGGGAGATCGTGGAGACCGGGACCTGTAACGAGCTCGAAGTACTCCGTGCAATGGTACCACCCACCCTCCTTGAATTACTGAACCTGGAGGGTGTAGGGCCAAAAACCATTGCAGTACTCTGGAAAAAAATGAATATCCAGAGTATCGATGACCTGGAGAGGGCCGCGACAGGCCGTCGTATCAGGTCACTGAAGGGGTTTGGTGAAAAAAAAGAACAGGGTTTCCTCAGGTCAATTGCTCTCTACCGTTCTGCCGGTGGGCGAATGAACCGGTTAGAGGCTGAAGCAGTCATCAATAAACTCGCAGGTTCCTTCGCACCGGGAACATGGGTGGTGGCCGGGAGTTATCGCCGGGGAAAAAGTACGATAGGAGATATCGATATCGTTACAACGGGATCACCCTTGGTGATCAACCCGGAATTACAACATCGCGTCGATGAAATCATCGATGAAGGTGACCGGAAGACGTCAGTTCGTGTCCTCGGACAGCGGGTTGATATCAGGTTTACCAGGGAACCGCAGCTTGGTTCCATGCTGATATACCTGACGGGTTCAAAGGAATTTAATATTCGCCTCCGGGAAATTGCTATCGGGTCAGGCCGGAAAGTCAACGAATATGGCGTCCAAGCACGGGCCGATGGAACACTCCACGAGTTCTCCACAGAAAAAGAAATGTTCTCATTCCTGGGCCTCCAGGAGATCCCTCCCGAGTTACGGGAAAACCAGGGGGAGATCGAGCTGGCGGGAAGATTCCAGTTGCCGCAGCTGATCAATCCGTCCGATATTAAGGGCGACCTTCATGTCCATTCCAACTGGAGTGACGGGTCACTAACTCTGGACCAGATCGCAGAGAAAGGCGAGGCACTGGGGTATACCTATATCCTGTGTTCGGATCACTCGGCCAGCCTCGGTATCACCCACGGGCTTGACGAAGAAAAATTACAGCAACAGGCCCATGAAATTGAACGTGTGAACAGGACTGGAAGAACCTGCACACTCCTGCATGGCATTGAGGTGGATATCCTTGCGAATGGCTCCCTGGGACTCCCTGACCGCGTACTCGCCGGGCTGGACCTTGTTATTGCTTCCGTTCATTCCGGATTTAAAGAAGACCGCGACACCATGACCCGCCGCGTTATCATGGCACTGGATAATGAAAATGTGGATATCATTGGTCATCCCACAGGCAGGCTTCTCGGGAAAAGGCCTTCGTTCGAGATCGATATGTCCCGGATCATCGATAGTGCCCGGGAGACAAAAACGTCACTCGAATGTAATGCATCGCCCTGGAGGCTTGACCTCGATGCGGACGATATCAGGAACTCGACAAAGAACGGGGTCCGTATTTCAATCGGTACCGACACGCACCAGGAGGACGAATTTTTACACATGCCACATGGAATCACCATCGCACGGCGGGGGTGGTGCAGTACCGTGAACATTTTGAATTCCCTTTCCCTGCAGGAACTACTGGACTGGGTCTCCTGACTGGCAACGAATGACCGTCGGGCGATTGATAACAAGCAATTAATGATCGAATGAATAATCTGTACTATCCCCAGGCGACTGGTGTGTATGGTATCATCTGCCATATCAGCCAGGTGAAAAATTATGGACAACCGGAGGAGACACGTTTGATTTACTGGATATATGAACGACTTATCGAACGTCAGCTCTTTGTTCTGCCGGCCCATATCTGCGTCATGATCACTGAACAGGATATGCTGGAAGCCCCGGAGAAGATCCTTTTGTGTACCAGGTGGTGTATTGATATTTCCCATGGGGTGACGGCAAGGGAGCACGGTGATGCGGCCCTGAAGATTGTTCAGGAACAAAAAAAACTTACCAGGAATGGCAGTAATATCAAGGGCCTGACATTTCATATCAGTACAAAAGAACATTCATCCATTGAACAATACCTGCCTGGGATCAGGAAAATTGGTGAGATTGCGCACCTCGTTATCCATTACCAGGAACAGAAAGAAGAAACCGGGAAAGGCTTTCCAGTCACCGTTGCCATCGGGAAGAGCGGGCGGGAAGAGATCACAGAATGTATCAGGTCAATGGCCCGTTCCCATGTCCATCCGGAGAAGGTGGACGAAAAAATGCTTGAATCGTACTTGACATTCAAATACACACCTGATTTTGTCATTAAAACCGGCGGCGATCACCTGACGGATTTCCTGATCTGGCAATCTGTGTATTCCGAACTGTTTTTTTCAGATGCAAACTGGAAATATATCAGGAAAGTCGACCTCCTCCGTGCTCTCCGGGATTACCAGTACCGGGTCAGGCGTTTCGGGCGGTAATGCCGGTGGCAATCCGCTGTGAATATACCCTTATCGCACGGAGCAGGTCAATTTTCCGGAACATCGGCCAGTACGGGGCCGAGAAATATACCGCACTTTCATGCCCGTTTGCAAGCCAGGGGAGAAAATTAGAGGTCCTGCATTCATTTCCAGTACGGATGATGAGGTCTACAGGAGGTAAATCATTTCCATCGTGGAGGTGAGATTCGACCATTGAACTGGTAATGTCTTCGGGAGTACAGCACCCATCCATGACTTTTTTCAGGATCCTCTGTGCTGCATGGAGGATCTCATTCCGGCCCCCGTATGCCAGGGCGATGGTCAGGACAAACGCTTTGTTTTCCCGGGTCGCCTCTTCCACGATCTCAACGACCTTCTTTAAGTCATCGGGAAGGAGTGTCCTGTCCCCAACCATCCTGACGCATATCTTGAACTTCGATACCCGTTCATCGGTCAGGACATGTAAGAATTTCTCTTTAAAAAGGTTAAAGAGTGATTCAATTTCAGCGGGGTCCCGGTTGAAATTCTCTGTTGAGAAGGAATAGAGGGTGATATGGGTGATCCCCAGGTCATGCGCCCAGTCAAGGACTTTTTCTGTCACGTCCGCGCCAGCCCGGTGGCCACCCGCTGTATCGAGACCGGTATCTTTTGCATACCGCCGGTTTCCATCCTGGATAATCGCAATATGACGCGGTCTGAACACACACTGCCGCATGAGATGGTCTTCGTACAGTGGTTCTAATATGGATCTCAGGCTCACAGAGGTGTCACCTCCACGATAATGCCCCGGTCCGGGTACCGCTCAATAATACTGCTATCGCCGGAAAGTGTTTGTGCATTGGAACGAAGTTCCCGCATTGAAAGTTCTACGTGGTCCCCCATGTCCTCGTAGGACCCCGGTGTAAGGCCCTGGACCCAGTTCCGATCATTTTTTTGTGGGACCAGGCTGCCATACATAATTGTACCGTCCCGGGTCACATGATCAAATGACCTGGCCGTATTCCTGGCGACACGGATTAATCTCTTCCGGAGCTGGACTGAGTCCTTGAATGAAGAAGAGCAAAAATGCACCTTGTCTTCTTTGCTGATCCGGGCTGCCCACTCCCGTGCCCCCTCAATGGCATTATGGAGCCCATCTTCAAGCAGGTAATTACGCTGGCGCATTCCATCCGCATTGTGGTCCCCCCATTCAAGTTCGTTAATATTGAGGAAATCGATGAAAGGGAGGACCTGGGTCAGGACATCAACTTCAGGAAGTGCCGGGACTTCAAACCCGATATCAAATCCCATTTTTTTTGCATCCACAGCGGAGGTTACATAATCGCTCGTGAGGACCTGGTCCCAGATCTCCATGGGGGGATGAAGGCGTATCTCATCGATTATTCCCACGAGGCTTTGAAGCATTTCATGGTCAGGTGCGGTGCTGGTATAGAGGTGTATGTGGTGTTCCGGGCCGAACTCTTCCTTTAATCGGGAACAATAGCTGATCACCCTGTCCGGACGTGCGAGTGGTTCTCCACCAGTAACGCCAGTCCCAAGAGCACTCATCCGGTGCGCAACTTCTATCGCCTGTTCCGGGCTGTCGACCACCCGTTCATTGGCATAGGTCCTGTCTGTTCCTTTTCGTTCAACCGATAGCGGGCAATACCAGCAGGTACGGTGGCAGACCCCTGTAATAAAAAGGACCATTTTCGCACCCTTTTTACAGATACGGCAACCTTTGCTGATATTATCCTGAATAGAAACTTTCCTCGTTTTCATGAGTTGCAGTCTTTGAATGTAGATTTCACGACGGTTTTTTTATGTTCTTTTGCCCCATTAGAATATGATTCGCCTGGTGTATTGGGGTAAATTACCCGAAGGACCCGGATACACGTTGGAAACACTTAGGTGTACAGACCCGCAGTGATAACACGCGATATTCGCTGATGGCTGATGAGGTATCCTGACGGTATATAGTTACAATATTATGAAAACAGGATGATAATCGTTCGCCAACAACCAGGAAAAATAACAAATTCCAGGGGTTTTATTCAACGATGGCCCTGACAAGATCAGGTATGGGAATAGACTTACCATTTTCGTATTGGACCCCTGATACGTTTGCCGGGTACTTATCACCAGAACTGGTTGTTATGGATATATTCCCGGTATCCGCCCGGAATGTGGACACGGAAGATACGGGTATCGGTATAAACGACTGAATTTTAGTGGGTGTCGTTCCCTGTTCGATAAATGACTGGATGGTCTGCGCTGTCTGGTTCACAGGGCTGGTGCCCACATATGCCTGTTGGAAACTGGTTTTCACCGGGGTTGAAAACCACGAGTAATTTTTCAACAGGGTTGGTGTATATATTCCGGGTTTCTGCCATGGCACGGGAGTAGGCTTGAACTCAGGGACCGGGTTAGACCCGGTTACCGTGAATGCCTTCAGGCAGACATTCGTGTTCGGGTACGCCACGGTAAGGTCCGTCCACCCTGCACCAGTACTGCTGATGTAACTCTGACCTGATGACGCGGTCGCTTGCGAATATCCGCTAATTGGCATTTCAATTGCAACGGGGGTGGTCCACCCGGCAGATACTACCTTGACAGCGACCGAAAACCGGTCACCCACTTTGAGATTGACCGGGTTATCGAGTCGGACCGTATGGTAACCGGGAAGACTCATGGTTCCGGTCTGTACCGACGAATATCCACTGGAACTGATCGGGCCGTTATCCGGGTTTGTGAAGACTTTGACCTCATATTCCGTATTTGTTGACGCTGTATAGAACCCGACTGCCTTTACCTGGTCATTTCCTTCCGATGTAAACACATTGGCAAAATACGCCGTGTCGGTGCCGAATCCGAAACTTGCCACCCATCCCAACGGGTCATACTGGTAAATCCTTGCATAATTCGTTGTTGGCTGGGCGGTAAACATCGCATTATCCCTTCCAATGCGGGTATCATAATACGAGATGTGGAAATACCCGCCCTCACCCCACGTTGAACCCCAGCTGTTCCTGGCGATAAAAGCACCATTTCCAGGGGGAGGGTTATTGAAATTTCCTGCTGCATAACCGTCATCCCAGCCGACAATATCGATCGCGTGGTTAAATACGCCTGCTCCGGAATAATAATACGCTGCGGTCCGCGGTGTGTAGGCCGATGCTTCATATCGTAATGTAGAGTACACGGCACCATATTGTTTCACCGCGGACTTGATCAGGTCATTATCAAGCGGATCTCTCCGGGTAGGAATGAAAAGAACATCCTGGACATGTTTTTCCACGGGTAACCCTGATGGGGAGACCGAATTCCCGTACGAATACGGGTCCAGCGACTCGGACACAGGCCCGGACCAGCGTGAGAAGTATGCCGTCGCCATGAAGTCATTTCCCCCCACGTTGATGGGTACGTTGAAGCCATGCAGATTTTTCTCATTATTCTCGGAAAAATCATCTCTCTCGCCCGGTAAAAGTGAGGATTCAAGGGATCCCATGCTGGCAAATGCCCAACAATTCCCATCCTGCCCCTGGTTTCTTATCGGGGTTAACTTTCCGGTGGTACGAAGATCATAGGAGTCTGAACTCGTCGCGGTGGTGATCGTAGTGTCCACCGGGACAACATTTCCCACGCTTCGCTGGAGAGAATAACCGACAACGGCAGGTTTCTGTGCGTCGCTGCCCCAGGTCGCAGACTCAGATATTCCAGACAGATCAACCGGTGCGGGTATCAGCCCGAGTCCATGTAATTCCTGGTTTTCGGAAGGTGTATACGTCCTTGTATTCAGCCAGTTATTGTAGGAAGAGCTAAAAGGAGAGATGCATGTGTTATCAGCCTTAACTATTACGGGAATTGATGATGTGCTGGCGGCAAACGCACAAGAACATCCCGTAACGAAAAGGAGAATGAGAAATATGGATACTATTACCCGAATTTTCATAGATTACCTCTTTTTAACCTGATCATGTATCCCCGGTATTATTCAGTGACCACCGGGTTCTTTTAGGTTGTTAGTACTATGGTGGATGATATAATGATATTATACCCGGAGGAATTGACAGAACTCACAGGTTCAATGATCATCAAAAAAAGGTTGAAATATTATTCCGGCAGAAACGAACATCAGGTCATTCGTTGCCTGGTAAAAATTAGTTGATAGAATTCTTCCGGATCTTAGCTGTCGCTAATCGTTCGATGGCCCCGGAATCCACATCCCGGGATAGTACCAAATCACCGGCCTGCACGGTATCATCAACGAAGGATTTTCCCACCTGGTTTCTGATGACCAGGGTGGTATACCCTTCAGGACTACCGACGGATCCTGCGGAGATATCGGCGGAAAGTGCGGTAGTGTCCGTGCAATGATGACAACCCGTCCGGACCGTTTCCTCAAGCTCTTTGATCGGGAATGAGAACGTGCTCCCGTCTTTCATCGTTACTTCGAGTTTTCCGCGGACGTCGAGCTTTTTTATCTCCCATGTCGCAATCTTATGTTCGGATTTGAGTTTTTTCCCGATTAATGCTTCGTAGTCAAAACTCTCGGTACAAAATAATCCGATGACCAGGCGGATGGAGCGTGCATAAGGTTGTAGCAGGTCATGATCAGAGGTCCTGATTCTCGATATCGCCTGCACCGCACAAGGAACTCCGACAATCGCAATTTTTTTGTATTTCCTGTTGATAACTGCAGTTTTAAGGGCGGCGAGAAATGGTACCCACCAGCTGTAACGGCTACCCGCCTCGTGTAATAGTTGTTCACCAGATGTGATGACGACGGAAAAAGGTCGCATGGTAAACCGGTCTTCACCAATCGTGACCACAGCATCGATCATCCCGGTATCAAGTGCATGTGCGAGAATCGCGGTTACCGCCCCGCCACTCTGACGTTTCGGGATATCCCGTGTTGCTTTTGCCGCCAGGAGGTCAATATAATCTCCAAGCGTCTCTGTGGTATCCGGAAGGACCCTGGGGCAGACCGCATAACACGCACCACAGGGCACCCCATCTGTTACCTGTTTACAATATCCTGACTGAACCGGGGTGGAAGTATCTCCGTTTTCACGGAACGTAATTGAGTCTGCCGGGCATACTGCCACACAGCCACCACATCCTGAGCAGCGTCCGGTCTCCCACACTTCTGATTTTAACTCCTGGTATGTTTTCTGTTCCATCCGAACCACTACTCCCATGTATACTTATTCGCGAATGGCCGGGCACTTGCCGGAGATATCCGGGTGTATTCAGATTTCAGCAATGGATCGGGATCGATACCGAATTTTGCAGCAAACTCATGGATCAGCGGAATTATCCGTGTAATCCCCTCATTCGTGCAGAAATCTTTCTTTGTCCCAACCCCGAGACAATCATCTCCAATTTTTCCACGGATAAAAATCTCTCCTCCATGAATTCCACTTCCGATCCCGCGTTCATCGTCCATTGAATCAGGGGACTGACGGAGGACCAGTATCAGGCCTCCGGCCATATATTCACCAAGGAACGAACGTGCGGAGTCACCAAGGACCAGCACCGGGCACTTGTCCAGATATTGTTTCATGTGGATGCCACCACGGTAACCGATTGTATCGCGGACAAATATTTTTCCACCACGCATACTATGGGCGACGGCATCACCTGCACTTCCATGGATCACAATTGAGCCAGCATCCATCGTATTGCCGGGTGCATGGTCAGCATTGCCATACAACGTGATATGCGGTCCGCTCATGAACATCCCCAGGTCTCCTCCTGCCACACCATGAAGATCCAGCGCAACATCACCTTTTAAGCCATCTGCAATGAACCGCTGTCCCATCAAATTTCTGACCGTGATCTTCCCAGCACCTTCACGAACGGCTTTCCGGATCTGCTGGTTTAATGGAGTGTAATGAAGTTCTTTTGCATCGATCTCGATTGAATTCATGTTAGTTCACGCACCCACTGATTTCACATCAAGAACGGTCATGAGCGCTTCATCAAGCATATAACTTCTCAGGCGGTCCCGGTTTCCCCGGAGACTCTCGATGCTGTTGATCCCCGCTGCCCCCATCAGCTCGGCCAGTTCATCAGTCCAGCCATGGATGAGGTTGACTACCTGGTTTGAACCGATCTCAGGGTCCAGCCTTTTTACGAGATCAGGCCGCTGGGTGGCAATTCCCCACGCGCAGACACCGCGGTTACAAGTCCCACATACCCGGCACCCGAGGGCGATTAGTGCTGCGGTTCCGATGTATACGGCATCCGCCCCAAGGGCAATGATTTTTGCGACATCCGCACTTTCACGGATCCCGCCACTCGCGATAACGGATACTTCATTCCGGATACCCTGCTGCCGCAACTTGGCATCGACACTGGCAATCGCTGCCTCCACCGGTATCCCGACATGGTCGCGGAATACCCGTGGGGCCGCACCCGTACCACCGCGGAAACCGTCAATGACAATTGCATCGGCAGATGACCGCGCGATACCGGCTGCAATTGCAGCTGAGTTATGGACCGCCGCAATTTTGACGAAGACCGGTTTCTTCCACTCGGTTGCTTCTTTGAGGCTCCTGACAAGTTGCTTGAGGTCTTCGATACTGTAAATATCATGATGGGGTGCTGGACTGATCGCGTCACTGCCTTCAGGGATCATGCGGGTGACAGAGACCTCCTTGTTGACTTTTTCTCCCGGCAGGTGCCCTCCTATCCCTGGTTTTGCCCCCTGCCCAATCTTAATTTCTATGGCAGCGCCGCGTTCAAGATAATCGATATTCACACCAAATCGCCCGGAAGCCACCTGCACAATCATATTGTCCTGGTATGGATAGAGACTCTCATGGAGTCCTCCTTCACCGGTACCCATGAACGTCCCAATCTGACTTACTGCTTTTGCAAGGCTGGTCTGTGCATTCAGGCTGATGGCACCATAACTCATATGACCGATCATAATCGGGGTCTCCAGCTTGAGATTCGGGACAAGGGTTGACATGAGCTCGACATCCCCGTTTTCTTTTGTCCGTAGATCGAGATGTGAAGGTTTTTTTCCGATATATGTCCTCAGCTCCATCGGTTCACGGAGGGGGTCGATACTCGGGTTCGTTACCTGGCAGGCATCAAGCACCAGGCGGTCGAATATTACCGGGTACGGCAGGGCATTTCCCATCGCACCAACAATAATCTTTCCGGTCCGTGCCTGGTTGAATATCGCTTCCTTCACTCCGGTTGTCCAGAGCGGGTGATCCCTGTAGTCGATTGGGCGGGATTCGATCGATATTGCATCCCGCGGACACATGGCAAGACACCGGTGACAGGCGACACAATGCCTGGAACTGACCCGGACAACGCCATCCTCCATTCTGAATACTCCGTATGAACAGTTTTCGACACAACGGGCACATGCCATGCATTGTTCACTGTCGACACTCACCTTAAATTTCATCGGTACAGTGCCGATACTCATACAACCAGCCTCCCGATGATAGGCGATCCCGCCCTTGGCATCATAATATTTTCAACATCGGGCTCCATAGTCCGTATTGCCGCTTCCTCGCTCGAAATATAAAGACGGTTGCCGTATTCCCCGGAAACGAGGGGCCGGAGTTTTATCCTGTCCGTGAACCCGACAATTGAGTCTTCATTTGCAACCACAATCGCAAATGGCCCGTTCATCAGCGCCGGCCCGTATGCCAGCCGTATCGCCGTATGGAGCAGTCGTGCCTTTTCAGGCATCCGGTCGATTTCATCCCAGAACGGAGGCGCAAGAGCCTTAACCGCCATTTCGGCGGATAAACCATGTTTGCGAACCAGAAGATCGACAAGATATGCGACCACTTCAGTATCGGTAAACATCGTACAATGATACCCATAACTCTCAATATACCGCCGGTTTGTACCGTAGGAGGTAATTTCACCATTGTGAACTACGCTCCAGTTGAGAAGGTTGAACGGGTGAGCACCCCCCCACCAACCGGGGGTATTCGTGGGGTACCGGTTGTGACCAAGCCAGATATATCCTTTATATTCATGAATTTTATAGAATTCCGCGACATCTTCGGGCCATCCGGAAGCCTTGAATACCCCGATATTTTTTCCTGAAGAAAAAACCAGGACGCCTGCCATCGTGGTATTCACTTTCATGACGATATGGGCGACGATATCCTCTTCCGGTGCGGTACTGCGGGGCATCAGCGTTGCATCAGGTTTGAAAAAGTATCTCCAGGGTGTGTGGATTTTCCGGATCTTTGCATGGTCGCTGGTGGGAATTTCTTCGTCGTGGACAACGATCCCCCATTCCGAGAGCAAATGATCAACAGCTGCTTTTGATTCATGTATATTGTCAAAAAAAACATGAATCGCATAGTAGTTCTTAAATTCCGGGAAGACGCCGTATGCAACATAACCCGCTCCTTCCCCGCTGCCGCGTTCGTCCATTTTGGAGAGGGCCCGTTTGATTGAGGAACCATCCATCAACTCGCGTTTCCTGTCAATAACACCAATTATACCGCACATTGTTAACACCTATGCCCCGTTGGCTGATTATCATTAGGTTCACTATAATTTGATTTGCTCGTTGATAAATCTCATATATTGTATACAGTGTCCTTCCATCGGCTCAATATTAATTATATCATACATCTTCCGGCAGGGGTATGATGGGTTTTGGTTATTGTGCTAATGTGAACCGTTCCAGTGTGATATTTTTTATGAAAATGACTTCATATCCATTCTCTTTTCTAAAATGCTCTGGCAGGATTCGAATAAATTCTGACAATAATACAGATGGATGATCCATCATATTTTTAAGTAGAATCGAAGGCAAGTGCTTATATCCCTATAAAAACGAAACTCTTTCGTTTGAGCATTGTCGCTCGAACCTACCCTTGATTTTTCAAGGCAAAGATAGATGAGCAACAGGAGAGAGTTAATGAATCTTAGACAACCGAACGCAAACGAAGCGACCGGAACGGTAAACCGTTCCCGGGATGTATCGCCCATGTCGGGTATCTGTACCCGATGTATCGATGGGTGCAAGGGAAGTTGTGAGACCTGGCTATCGTCATTCCGAGGACGTGAAGTCCTGTACCCCGGACCTTTTGGAGAGATCACGGCGGGCGCAGACAAAAACTACCCGGTTGATTATTCACACCTGAATATCCAGGGATATGCAGTTGGAGCAAAAGGTCTTCCTGAAGGGACCGAGATCGGTCCGGATACGGCAGTATTTTCATCGGTAGACACCGAAACCGAGTATGGCTGGGACAAAAAGGTCAGGATGCGCATGCCCATTTTCACTGGTGCACTCGGGTCGACTGACATAGCCCGGGTCAACTGGGAACACTTCGCCATTGGCGCAGCAATTTCCGGTATTACCATCGTCTGCGGAGAGAACGTATGCGGGATCGATCCCGGCCTTAAACTTGATAACAAGGGTAAGGTGACAGAGTCACCTGAGATGGACCGCAGGATTGCGATTTACAAGAAGTTCTATGACGGGTATGGAGAGATGCTCGTTCAGATGAACGTTGAGGATACCCGCCTCGGGACCGCCGAATACGTCTCTTCGAAACATAACCTTGACACGATTGAACTGAAATGGGGCCAGGGCGCAAAGTGCATCGGTGGAGAGATCAAAGTAAAGTCTCTGGACCGGGCGATTGAACTGAAAAAACGTGGGTATATTGTTTTGCCAGACCCAACACTCCCTGAGAATAAAAAGGCCTTCGAAGCCGGGGCAATTAAGGAGTTCGAGCGACACTCCCGCCTTGGATTCGTCACAAAAGAAGGCTTCCTGGAAGAGGTTGATCGTCTCCGTGACATCGGGTTCAAACGTGTGACGTTGAAGACAGGGGCATATTCAGCAGTAGAACTTGCCATGGCAATACGATTCTCTGCGGACGCAAAAATTGACCTGCTGACCATCGATGGCGCGTCCGGCGGTACCGGTATGAGCCCATGGCCAATGATGAATGAGTGGGGAATTCCCACGTTCTACCTCCAGGCACTGGCGAACCAGTATTGCGAGAAGCTGAAAAAGAGGGGTATCAGGTTGCCGGACATCGCAATCGCCGGCGGATTCTCTGATGAACCGAATGTCTTCAAGTCGCTTGCGATGGGCAGCCCCTTTGTCAAGGCAGTCTGCATGGGTCGTGCATTGATGATCCCGGGAATGACCGGGAAGAATATCGGGAAATGGATAAAGGACGGCGACCTTCCAAAGTCGGTATCGAAATACGGAACGACAGCAGAGGAGATATTCGTCTCCTATGAAGAACTGAAAGAGAAGTTTGGATCACGGTTTAAAGAAATTCCAATGGGTGCGATTGGAATCTATACCTATGCTCAGAAATTCAGGACAGGTCTCCAGCAGCTGATGGCCGGGAGCAGGAACTTCAATCTCAGGACTATATCAAGAAATGATGTGATGGCATTATCAGAGGAATCGAGCCGCATATCGGGTATCCCCTATGTGATGGATGCGTATAAGGAAAAGGCAAACAGCATCCTTCTCGACTAAAAAGATAAAAAAACACTGGACCCTAAGGGGTCAGTGATACTTTTTTTGTCACCTGTGTGCATGGGTGAGTATGTGGAATTATTACTCCTGTTCATGTGCCAGGGGCTGTGACTTTGATCAATCCTTCGGTTCTAATATTGTTTTTTTATTTTTTTATTTGACAATTAAGATAGATGGAAATTTCCTTCCACCCTAAAATTCCAAGAATCGAAAAAATAACATAAATTCTGGGTTTATTTTGAATAATACCTACATATTTGTGTTAATGTGCGGAAATTGGGTTTACGTAAATATAAATAATGTCAGGGTTTAGTTAGATATAATGTCCAGCAAAACTGTTGACCAGATGCTCGAGCGTATCGATGCAGATCTTGTAAAGTTTGTACGCCTCCAGTTTACCGATGTCCAGGGGCAGCCAAAGAATGCGGCAATACCTGTTGAACAGGCAGAAAAAGCCCTTACCGATGGCATATGGTTTGATGGATCTTCTATCGAAGGTTTTACCCGGATAGAAGAATCCGACATGCTCCTTAAACCCGACCCCTCGACCTATACATTACTGCCATGGCGTTCAAATGATGCCCGAGTCGCACGATTTGTGTGTGATGTCTACACCTATGGGGGGAAACCATTCGAGGGTGATCCGCGGTATATCCTGAAGAAAACCCTTGAAGAGGCAAAAAAACTTGGATTTACATTCAATACCGGTCCCGAACTGGAATTTTTCCTGTTCAAAATGGTGGATGGCAAGCCGACAACCCAGTTCCAGGACTATGGTGCGTATTTTGACCTTGCACCGCAGGACGCTGCAGAAGATGTCCGAAGGGATATCGTACTCGCTCTCACGAAGATGGGTTTCGAGATCGAAATGTCGCACCACGAAGTCGCTGAAAGCCAGCACGAGATCGATTTCAAATATGACGATGCACTGGTAACTGCAGACCGGGTCATCACATTCAAATTTGCAGCAAAGGCACTCGCTCTCAGGTGTGGACTCCATGCGACTTTCATGGCAAAACCGATCGGAGGGATCAACGGGAGTGGCATGCACACCCACGGTTCATTGGCAAAAGATGGGAAAAACGCCTTCTTCGATCCCAAAGGTCCAAAGCAACTCTCACAGACTGCCATGTATTATATCGGTGGAATTCTGCAACACGCACAGGCAATCACCCGTGTGGCAAACCCGACAATTAACTCATACAAACGTCTTGTACCAGGATACGAAGCACCCTGTTATATCTCGTGGAGTAACACCAACAGGTCTGCACTCGTCCGTGTGCCTGCCGCTCGTGGTAATAGCACCCGTGCAGAATTCAGAAGCCCTGACCCGATGTGCAACCCATACCTGACATTTGCCTGTATGCTTGCAGCAGGAATTGATGGGATCAAGAATAAAATTGAACCTCCGGAAAGCACCGATGTCAATATTTATCACCTCAGTGCCCATGAAAGAGAGAACATGGGGATTAAAATGCTGCCTGCAAGCCTTATGGAGGCCAGTGCATTCCTGAACAAGGATAAAATCCTCAAAGAGACGCTTGGCGCTCATGTAATGGAAAGTCTTAACAACACCGCACAGATGGAATCAGACGCCTTCCGTCTCGCTGTCCACCCATGGGAACTTGAGAGGTACCTGGCAAACTATTAATTTTTTTTTTACTTTCCATGATAAAAAAGATTATATACACAGGTAGATCGTCTCCTTCCACTTGAGAGGGGGAAAGCTGGCCAAATCCGGGAAGAACTATGATGAAACACCTTACGCCACCCATATCAGATCCTCGTACTACCGGAAGGAAGGGTACCCTCCTACCTCCATGTACTGAATCATCAATTGATGAGGGGGTATGGCTGGAACTGGAACATTATCCAGGTTCCCCGGGAACTACCCCAAAAATCAACAAAAACATTCTCGTTTCACTACAGGTTACGCCGGAAGATGCTGATATTGAGTGCAGCCTTTCCCAGAATTGCAAAAATCAACCGGTCCGGAAATATTTGAAAACGAATGACCAGACAGACGGGCAGAAATAATGTCGGCAGAAGAAAATTTTTCGGGAACATCAGGAGATGACACAGATGCCAATTGACAGTGGAGACACCGCGTGGCTCCTCGCATCAACCGCCCTGGTGATGTTAATGACACCGGGGGTTGGCCTTTTTTATGGAGGTCTTGTTCGCAAAAAGAATTTCATCTCCATGGTTGCGATGTCTTTCGTCGCGTTTGCGCTGGTAAGTATCCAGTGGATCATCATCGGGTATTCTATCGCATTTGGTGGAGATGTATCGGGGGCAATGGGAAATCTTTCCCTTGCAGGACTTGAAGGTGTCGGGATACAGCCAGGTCCTTATAGTGTAGCAATTCCCGGGTTGCTGTTCATGGCATACCAGCTGATGTTCGCAGCAGTAACGATGGCGATTGTGACATCAGGTATGGCAGAACGTGTCAAGCTCAGTTCGTTTATCCTGTTTGCCCTCCTCTGGACGACACTTGTCTATGACCCCGTCGCTCACTGGGTCTGGGGAGGGGGCTGGCTAAGCTCACTGGGATTCCTTGATTTTGCCGGCGGTTCGGTGGTCCATATTACTGCAGGATTCTCAGCTCTTGCCATTGCAATCGTAATCGGCAAACGATCCGGCTTTGGGACCTATGCGATGGAAGCCCATAATATTCCCATGACCCTTTTAGGTGCGGGACTGTTATGGTTTGGTTGGTTTGGCTTCAATGGCGGTAGCGCCCTGGCTGCAAACGGACTTGCTGTGAATGCATTGGTTGTCACCAATACATCGGCCGCTGCCGGGGCACTTGCCTGGCTTTTTGCATCATGGATCGGTGGTCATCCCAGCTCTCTTGGCATGGTGAGTGGGGCAATTGCAGGCCTCGGTGCAATTACGCCGTGTGCAGGATACGTTGGACCATTGGTTTCTATCCTGATTGGGGCAGTCGCAGGTATCCTCTGTTACCGGACCATGCTCTGGCGAATCAATAAGGGAATGGATGAAAGCCTTGATGCGTGGTCAGTCCATGGGATAGGAGGCCTTTGGGGGACAATTGCTGTCGGTATTTTTGCATCAGCCGCGATTAACAGTTATACCGGCCTGATTTATGGCAATGTTTACCAGTTTCTCATCCAGATAGGTGGAGCCCTGTTTATCATGATCTATTCATTTGGCTTAACCTGGGTACTTGCGAAGCTTATTGACAAGTTCATCGGCTTGCGGGTGACTGAAGAAGAAGAATATGTAGGGCTTGATCTATCCCAGCACGGTGAGCGTGCATAACGTATGATGGAGGGCTGATCCGTATGAAAATGATTAAAGCAATTATTCGCCCGGAACGTCTTGATTATGTTAAAAAAGCCCTGGAAGACCGTGGGTTTTACGGTATGACGATTACCGAAGTGATGGGACGTGGTGACCAGAAGGGTATTACCCTGCAGTTCCGGGGTGGGATCATGGCGATAGACCTCCTCCCAAAAGTAACGGTTGAAGTAGTGATCCGGGATGACCAGTCTGAAGAAGTGATCAACCTGATCCAACAGGCTGCAAAAACCGGAAAGATGGGTGATGGGAAAATATTCCAGATACCTGTGGAAAAAGTAATCCGGGTGCGGACAAACGAAGTGGAGGCTTGATATGTAACCCATATCATCCTCCCAAACTCTCTCGTGTAGTGCTCACTACACATATTAATCCGGGGACTCGACTCCAACGAACCCCGGATTAATTCTGTTTTCCTTTATCGGTTAAAAAGCTGGTGAAAAATTATTGCCTATTGAGTTAGGTATTTTGCTCGTTTATGGAAATATTTGAATTTTTTCGATCGGGCGAATCGGAGGTTTAAAGTCCTGATGCCAGGAATATACCTGGTACACCGATGAACATACATTCACTACGATCTCCCGGCCTGCTTATTATCTGTATTGTGTTGCCCTTGTTTGCCGGGGTAGCAGGTTCTTTTCCAACTCTATCCTCAATCCCAACCTGGTATACGGGTTTGATCAAACCCCCACTCACCCCGGAGCCCTGGGTATTTGGACCTGTGTGGACCACGTTGTATATCCTGATGGGAATATCTCTGTACCTTGTCGTCAGGGAAGGGATACGAAACAACCCTGCCCGGTTGGGAACGATGTTATTTGCGGGACAACTGGTCGTTTCGGTCCTTTGGTCTTTTGCATTCTTCGGCCTTCGGTCTCCGGTATCGGGCCTGGCCACAATTCTTATCCTTATTGTTCTGGTCCTCGCGACAATGTATTATTTTTACCGGGTATCACGAATTGCAGCGCTCCTACTGGTCCCCTATATTGCCTGGATATGCATTGCGACATACCTGAATTATATGATCATGATCCTGAACTAATCGCACTCACGTTTTTAAAAAAAATCTCCTTGGTTTTCAATGGAGGAATGTAACTATTGGTATTGTGGACATTTCATTTTTTTTCTTTCAGGGCTTCCCACCGTAGGATCTCACATGGTCCCAGGCCTTGTGATAGTTCGCATATTCCTGATTGGTTTCATCATATATGCCGGGTCGTTCCCTGTGGAACCTTTTCCGATCTTCACCAACAGGGCAGACCTTGATACAAAATCCGCAGGGGGAGATATAACGTTTTGAAAGTTCTTCAGACCGTGCAGTGCAACGTTCCTTATTAATCAGGCCATCGGGATAATCTTCCTTCTGTAAGGCGTTGACGGGACAGATTGTGACACAACGCATGCATCTTGTACAGATTGGCGTCTGGATGATCGTTCCTCCGCTAATTCCGGCCTCGGAAAATATCGATGTAAACCGTACTCTGGGGCCGTATTCCGCTGTAAGGATCATATTATTTACTCCGAAATTTCCAAGTCCTGCAAGGAATGCCGCATGTCGGTGGGAGAAGAATGCCACCGGGTTTTCTTTTAGTACGTGAATTGATCCATATCCATCCCTTGGGAGAGCAATTGAATTATGGCCAAGTTCGTTGAGCATGATGGATATCCGGTAAGCTGCCGTGTCAAGCAGGGTGTTCACTGTTTTATAGAGCTCATGGTACCATAGTGAAGGTGAAGTTTCCAGGGCAGGCAGAGTGACCGGTATGCCAATAACAATAACCGTGTTGGTTTGTGGGTAAATCGAACGTGGACGGAATTGTTCAGGTATCCAGGGGTCGAATAACGGGTCATCCCAGCGATCAGCTGATGCAAACCCGACAAGTGGGACATCGAGTTCTTTACACTTGTTTACAACCCGGGACGAAAGCTGCAGGGTCACGGTACCAGTGTATAGGGGTGAACAGGTACATGAATTTTCACATTTCATTCCGCGAACCGGGATTTTATCGATCCATTGGTCCACACTTGCATTTCTTATCTGGAAAATTCATCCATAGACCCCCTATCCTGCCTGATTTATCAACTGCCTCATCGTGCGGTTAAAGGCATGAAAATTGAAATGGCATCAGCCAGAAATTAATGAAACGATTGATTTCGTCAGACTTGTGCAGCCCACGGAAATTGAATATCAAAGGAACCGTCCTACCTTGATGCACTACCGGTTCCGTGTGACAGGCATACATTATGCACCACCGGGAAGGAAGAATCGTGTCTGGGAACGGTTACATCTGCAGAAGAGACGTGGAGGGAGATCGTTTTAAAATCTCTTGATTAGGATACGATTCAGTGAGCGTAGTATCGGAATTTTCACAAATTCTAAAACACAGCAATGCTGCGGGAAAACTTTTAAACTACGGATGAGAGAGTAAGCGATGAATGATCTCTCCGGTATTAAGGCTCAAATATTATATCCTCATCCTCGCCCTGGTCCTTATTACCGGGTTTGTCGGATTTCAATATCTTGAGGGCCTCTCCCCCCTGGATTCTGTTTATCTTACGATTGTCACGATTTCTACCGTGGGTTACGGGGATATCACGGCTAAAACTGACGCAGGAAAGATCCTTGGAATGTTTGTTATTCTTGCCGGCGTGGGGTCCTTTATCTTTGTCATCGCCAATTCAATTGAATTAACCCTCGGTCGTAAAGAAGCAATGGCACGGCAGAAAAAAGTGAATATGATCGTAGGCGTATTTTTTTCAGAGACCGGGAACCCTTTGATCAGGCAGCTGAAACATGCTGTAACCAGTAATGATGTGTGGTATAATTCTCTGCAAGTCCAGCCTGATTGGACTGAAAAGGATTTTGCCACCACCAAAACCCTCCTTGGAGACTGGGACTATGAAGTCCGCGTCCAAAAAATAGACCTGGATGAGGTCCACCGGTTACTCAGGGGAA
>CAIJED010000292.1 GCA_903819595.1 uncultured Methanomicrobiales archaeon
CCGCAGGTCCCGGGTAATTACAGAACCAGCGTGTATCGAGGTGGTAAGTCAGGAACTGATCGAACGGCTGGCCAGCGCCCTTCCGGTCGCCCCCGCTGCAACGGCAGCGGCCCGGCCCCGGGCCGGTAGCCAGACTGATATCAGGTTTGTTCTTCCAACATGGCTCGCAGACCATGGGATCGGTGTAGCCAGCCAGAAAGATATCAAAGGGGGGATTCTTTACAACCTCGACGAGTGCCCTTTCTCATCTGCCCATAAAGACGGTGCATATGCAATCCAGTTTCATGACGGGGGTTTGTTCGCTGCCTGTAAGCATGCTTCATGTGGAGGCGGGGATCAACGTTGGGATGCACTCCGGGAGCGGTATGAACCGACTGTTAATCCTAAACGGGATTCCCGGCCCCGGCCGCCGGGTGGTGTTCCGCCAGTACCCGCATGCGTACCGGTTGGCAGAAGTGTCACGGAGGTCCCAAACTATGATGAGGCACTCGCAGTCCTGCAACGCGGGGACCCGAAAGGCGGGATGCTCAAGGCCTTTGCCCTTGACCATGAAGGTGATGAAACAGCAGCGGAGTGTCTCATCCTGTCACTCGCGAGCAGATCGGTCATCAATACCAATGGCCTGCATGTATCGGTGACCGGCGAAAGCGGCAAAGGAAAAAGTCATACGTTCACGACCATGCTTAACCAGGTCCCGGAACGGTTCAGGATTTCCGGGGCTATGTCCACCAAGGCCTTATTTTACATGGATGGATTGATCCCCGGCATGGCGATTGTCCTTGATGATACCAGTCTGTCGGAAGATATGTCAGAGATCCTCAAGGGCGTTACCACTTCGTTCAGAAATCCATTCATTTATCGGACTGTAACCAAAGACCGGAAGGGGCAGGTTTGCACCATACCGGAGCGGTGCATTTGGTGGGTGGCGAAGGTAGAAGGATCCGGCGATGACCAGGTGTTCAACCGGATGCTCACCTGCTGGATCGATGATAGTTCCGAGCAGGATAGCAAGGTTCTGACAAGGGTATTGAAAAAATGTCAGGATATGCCACAGGCATCAGGAGACAACCCACAGGTCCTGGTATGTCGCACAATGTGGGAACTCATCGGGGCTGAGCGGTTCTATGTTGTTATCCCATTCGCAGAAAAAATCAAATTCCAGGCGACAGATAACCGGCGAAATCCAGAAATGTTATTGGACCTTGTAAAGTCCAATGCGGTGATCAGATTCCACCAGCGGGAACAGGTTACATCAGGCGGGGTATCTTGTATCGTTGCAACCCGGGACGATTTTACCGATGCGGTGAAGTTATACAGCCTCCTGAATGGAACGACGGGTGGTCAGACGACCAAACTGACGAAGAAAGAATCGGACCTTGTTAACATAATCGACAGGGAACGATGGCCTGAATTTACTATTCCGATGTTGCAGAAGGCAACAGGATATTCCAATGGGGCCCTTCATAAACTTCTTCACGGTTTTTCAAGTCGGGGTGCGACCTACACCGGTTTGTTAGAAAAGTGTCCGGCCATTTCCTATGTTGATAGAACCGTGGTTTCGGAGGATGAATATACCGGGCATTCCACAAGAAGACGCACCAACGCATACATATTCGATCCCATTTTGTTTCGCTCCTGGTGTACGGGTGGTGCCGTTTGGATCGGTGATGACGGTGATGGTGACAATGAAGGTGAAGGTGGCGATGATTCTAATCCTTCTGCATTTATTGGTGACGTCCTTCCACAACTGCAGAAGGATTCAACGGACGCACCAGTGGCTGATGATTCGTGTTTTGAATGCTCAAGTCCGTGCGATGCCGTTAGTCCACTTTACCTGTCCGCGGTAACTGCAGAAGGATTGATAACCGCTGATCCGGCCGGCGATTACGAAAAAGATAGCTGTACTACACATATAGATCTTAGTAATAGTCTATCCTTCCACAAATCGAATCACACGGGGCCCCATACTGATGCACATGATCATACACCCCTCTCTCTGTGTGATTGTGGAATTGTGGAAGGACAGGATCCAAAATCCAACCAGCATTCCCCTATCTCCGAACTAACATCGGAAGATGAGGGAAACACCCTTCTGCAACTGCGGAAGGATAGGGTGGATCACCCCCCTGTTTGTGGAAGTGCAGAAGGATTAAAAATTGTAAGTCGCGATTTCAAACCACTCGACCATTCTGATCGCCATCTGAAATGCTCCTTGTGTGGCCGGAGAAGTGCTGAGTATATCGAGAAAGTCACGTCGACACGGAACGCCAGAAAAGATAAGATGGCGATGAGGATTTGCAAGAACTGTTTCGAAGCAGTGAAGAGGAGGGAGCAGCCCAAGGCTCCACCACTTCCCGGGATCATTGTAATCGGCAGGATGGTGAGGATATCGAAAGATATCGGCCGTTGCTCGGTGTGCGACATGGGGAGAGCAATATTCCTCGACACGAAAGCACAGCTACACCTTTGCCAGCAATGCTACGACCGTGAAGCCCAAGCCCCGGGATCCGTGAAAGGCGGTGCTGGCCAATGACCGGATGGATAGGGAACTCATTAACATGGAAATGTCCCAGGTGCGGAACACGGCACTACTGGACATGGGATTATGGGGACATCCCCTCGGTTGGTGACGTGTTCCACATGGAATGCGAACATTGTGGTTACAGTTCAAAAATGAAATGTAAAATGGTGAAGGCATGACAAGCCCGGCAGATTCCGCCGGACGAATGCGGTACCAACGGGAGATCGATTGCGTGGCCTGTCGTGGGACTGGCAGGTCCTTCCGGAAACGGAAACTCCCCGAACCGTGCCTGGTATGTGAAGGGACAGGTCGTATGGGGGAGGTACCATGACCCATCCTAGAATTCGCGTTATCCTGGTGTGTGAAAAGTGCGGGAATGGGTTTTCACTGATGCCGTCGGATGCAGTGAAACGATTGAAAAATCATCATGTTTTTTGTTCGACGAAATGCTTCAACGACTACAGAAAAAGGGTGGTACCTTGATCGCCGATCCCCGTTTGTTCCTGGCACTGGGAATTATTCTGTTCCTGATGTTCAGCAGAGGCAGATATTGTTGCGTTGACCGTTATTTTATGTGGCCGGGGTGGTTGTTCTGATGACCCTGGTCCATGTTTCACACACAACAGTTCACCTGGCTGATGCGATCCGTATCGCCAGAGAGATCACAAAAATACAACAGCAGCGGGCACGGTACAGGGCCTTCTGCTTCAAAAACCCCGAAAAGATGCGGAAAAAGAACAACGATTATTACCAGAAACACCGCACCGCAATTTTGGAACGGAGAAGGAGATCATATTCCTGGAAGAAATTCATTTTGATGGCTGATGGAGTTCCGAGAACAGTGGCGGTCCTATGATCTGGTCTGCTTTGAAAACAATCATCGGTTCAGTTCTTTCGTTTTTAGCGCCGGGACCTGCCAGGAATTCCGTTCTGACCGGGACACAACCATGTGAAACAAAGGCCGGATCTACCCCAGTGGAACAGGTTACGGCTCCATGCGGGCCGGGAGTCCCCGCACAGGCTGATCCCACTGTTGAAAATACCGGACTGTTGACACCAACCATAAAAGCTACAACCGTATTACCAGCCGAAATTGCTGAACCGCAATCGACAGCGTGGATTACAGAATATTATAACGAAAGCCCGTTCGAAAAAGTGGGCAGGATTGCCATGTGTGGCGATGGGTTGGCGATATACACGGATAGCGATACCAGGGTGTTCTTACTCGATAACCGGGATATTGATGCGGTTCTTGATGGAGCCACCAAAAATATCAGGCAACATGATACCCACAAAAAAGTCGTCGGTAAAGCGAAGGTCTCCATATCCGGAAAGGCGCTGAACATCACCATCGGGACCGTGTATTATACAACACCCCTGCGATTTGTTCTTGCCGTGCTGGACAACCGCAATCACAAGGGCCC
>CAIJED010000293.1 GCA_903819595.1 uncultured Methanomicrobiales archaeon
GAAAAACATATTCTTCGAATACAGATAGTGCAGAATATTTTGGAAAAGCTCCTTCAATCTCAATCAAGAAAGAGATTGCTGGCAGCGAAAATGGCCCGTGGAATGATTCAAGCATCATCGTAGGTGTTGGAAAGACAGTATATTACCGAATTTCTGTAACCGACACAGGGAATATCCCGGTAAGCAACGTTGTCGTCAGCGATGATAAATGCTCTCCTTTAAGCGGCCCAACCGGGGACAGCAATGGCGATCAGAAACTTGATCTGAATGAAACCTGGGTTTACACATGTTCTGCAACAACTGTCAGTGGTTCTCTTGAGAATACGGCCAGCGCCGCAAGTGATGAGACACCGATTGCCGTGCAAGATAGTGCTTCTTATGAAGGTCAGGATGTGATCCTGGGTACCGCAAAGCAATTAATTGAGAAGAAAGAGGTCAGCGCCGGCACATACGATCTCACATATGAAATTTTGGTAAAGAATTATGGAAGCGTTGACCTGAATAATATCCAGGTAACAGATGATCTGAGTAAAAGCTTTAGTTCACCAACCACTTTCGCCGTGCAATCGGTTACCAGTTCTGAGTTTACAGTTGATAGCAGCTATGATGGGACTTCAGCGCATCAGAATTTATTGGTTGGGACTGACAAATTAAGCGTAGAAACCGAGGGGAAGATTACCCTGGTTGTTCGTGTTGTCCCTGCAAGTGTTGGGCCGTTCAATAACACTGCCATTGCTTCTGGTACGCCAGACAAAGGTTCGGCTGTGAGCGATGAGTCTCAAAATGGCACTGACCCTGACCCGGATAATGATGGAAACCCAAGCAACAATAATGATCCAACGCCGGTCGATTTTGGTGCAACCCTGTTTGATCCGCCTACCGGTGTTAAGACGGTGGATGCCAGCGGCGTTCCTGCATTGACCTGGACGGTGGTCTGGGTGAATAATTCCAATATCGTGGCAGTCGATGCAGTGGCTCACGATCCGATTTCTCCGAAGACAACATTTACTCCGACCCTGGATGATAGTGGATATCCAGTACCTGTTGGTGCACCTGTTGACTCGACCTCATTGGGTGTCAAATGCGATGCGGGGACTTCAACTGAGACGATCACTACTCTCTGCTATTACGAAGGCCCGACAACGGAGAATCCGCGTGGACAAATCATCTGGTCCGGTACGCTGGCTCCTGATCTCGGTGTTACTGATCCTGCGCTTGCAGTGAACGCCATTCATATATCTTTCGAAGTTACAACCGATGATGGTGTAAGAAGGGTGACAAACACCGCCACGATTGATTCCGACCTCAATGGTAACGGGAATACGACAGATACTGGTGAACAAAACGTAGCCCAGTCGGCGGCTGTCTGGGGTAACTCACCCCAGCCACCTTCCACGAGCAGCACTGAAACTGCCAGCGAATTGCCGATTCCATTAACAGGGTTTGCGCCTGGTAGAACGACACAACTTTCTGTGCAGGCAGCCGACAAACAATACACTGACCTCGGAACTCTCTGGCTGGAGATTCCCAGCCTCAAAGTAAAAGCTTCTGTAGTCGGTGTTCCACAGACCACGGCGGGATGGGATGTCTCCTGGTTGGGTCAGGATGCAGGCTGGTTAAACGGGACAGCATATCCGACCTTTAATGGAAATTCGGTCATTACCGGGCATGTCTATGATGCAAATGGTTTACCCGGGCCCTTTATTGACCTGTCTAAATTGAAATATGGCGATCAGGTCATTGTCCATGCCTGGGGCCAAGAGTATACGTTTGAAGTGCGGGAGACCGCAAAGATAATGTCGAATGAGACCGCCAAGATGACTGTTCACAAAACGACACCGTGGTTAACCTTGGTCACTTGCCAGGGGTATGACGAGAAAACGGATTCATATCAATATCGTTACATCGTCAGAGCA
>CAIJED010000294.1 GCA_903819595.1 uncultured Methanomicrobiales archaeon
ACGTGTATTTTGTGAACCTTTGAAAAAATATCAATGCATCAACCGGTTGAGCGATGAAAACCGGAATTTCCCGGACTGATCGACAAACTACTTTGTGTCCTTCCGGTAAGCCTGCGTGAAAACATCCCCCTACATACGGTAGCATTAACGGTACCGTAATCAATCAAAGGAGGACCGTTATGTTACCGGCACGAACCAAAAAAGAACATCCCACCCTGGAGCAATTAAAAACGCTTTTTGAGCAGTGGCGGAAAGAGAGAAAACACCGTGACCCGATTCCGCCACTGCTCTGGAATGCGGCAGTCTCCCTGTCAAATCAATACTCGCTTCACGAGATATGCACCTGTTTGCGGCTCAATTATAATGATCTGAAGACCCGCACAAAGAAACGTTCAGAGTGCAACACTCCTGCATTCATCGAACTGCCGGGAATATCATCCGATGAATGTACCATAGAAATAGAAAAACCCACAGGTGAGAGGATGAGGATCAAGGGCGGATGCAATGTGAGAGAACTTGTCAGAGAATTTTTCTCATGATCCAGATCACCCCCCGGATGCGTATACTGCTTGCTGTCACCACCGTCGACTTCAGAAAAGGCATCGATGGTCTGGCCGGGATATGTAAAACAGTCTTAAAAGAAGATCCTTTCAGCGGCTGCCTCTTCGTATTCCGTAATAAAAGAGGCACCTCCCTCAAGCTCCTCATATATGATGGCCAGGGGTTCTGGATATGTCAGAAAAGGCTGTCAAAGGGAAAGTTCAGATGGTGGCCGAAGGAAGGGCCCCTGTACCCTCTTGCAGCACATAAACTTCAAACCCTTCTGTGGAACGGTAATCCCGATTCGGCTCCTGTCCTGTGGAAACCTCTGCAATAATTGCTGGACACAGACAATCTTTTTCTCTATACTTATTTGTATGAGATACTGCGGACGGGAATTCACCGATACAGAGATTGACCTGATTATATGTCTGAGTACGAACGGTATCAACCGTACCGCCATCTCCAGGGCCTTCTGCGAGGAAGTTAACTGGAGAAAACCCGATGGGGGTTTGAAAGAAATGAGTTGCCGGGTAGCTCTCCTGAAGATGCACCGGGAAGGTCATATTACACTTCCCCCTCCGGAAAGACCGGACAACAATCACCTGAGAAAACCGAAGCCTACCCTCTTTACCGGCCCCGGAATCGAGATTGTCGGGAATGCCGGAGAATATGCCCTCACAATAGAGATAGCAGATAAGACAACAGGTCCTCTCTGGAACGAATACATAGACCGGTATCACTACCTCGGGTATACTCCTCTACCTGGAGCACAAATCCGGTACTTCGTCAGATCAGATAAACAGAGTGTCGCATTACTCGGTTTCTCTGCGGCAGCATGGAAGGCGGCTCCCCGTGACAACTACATAGGCTGGGATACACAAAAAAGGAAGGAGAACCTCCACCTTATCGTCAATAATGCCCGGTTTCTTATATTGCCCTGGGTAAGATCAAAAAATCTTGCCTCCCGTATTCTCTCCATGGCAGTAAAACGTATTACCACTGACTGGTATGAACGTTATTGTTATAAACCGGTCCTTTTGGAGACCTTTGTTGAGAAAGAGAGATTCGCCGGCACCTGCTACAAGGCAGCTAACTGGGTATGTGCAGGATATACACAAGGCCGGGGGAAACTTGACATACGCCATGAGCATAAATTACCTGTAAAGAGCGTCTGGCTCTATCCCTTACGAAAGGACTTTAAACAATGGTTACAAAACTGAAAGTACCCCCCGAAAAAGTGCAAGAGGTCAAAAAAAGACTCCTTTCGAATACCCTGACAGAGGAAGATTGTAAGGTACTTCTTGAGATTATGGACGAATCCATTGCATTGGGACTTGTCAGGATGGTTCCCTCAAAAGAAAAGAATGACTGAAATAGGAGACCTCACCCCCGAACTCCGCAGACGCCTTGTTGCAAACACCCTGAAAGATGAGGACTGCGTTGTTCTCACTGCGGTGATGGACAACTATGCAGTACTCGAAAGGGCTGTTAAGGAAAAGAGCGGGAAGATTGCGAAACTGCTCAAGATGATCTTTGGGGCCAAAACAGAGAAGTCTCAAAAGGCATTGCCGGATCAACCACCGAAACCCAAAGAACCAACGGACAAAGCGAAAGGTCACGGCAGAAACGGCGCTTCGTCATACAACACCAGAAAAGTAACTGTATCCCATACCGTGCTGAGAAGAGGGGATACCTGTCCAGGTTGTGAAAAAGGGAAGCTCTATCCGACTCCGGCAGGGATTAATATCCGGATCACCGGCAATGCACCCCTTGATGCGTGTATATGGGAACAGGAAAAGCTCCGCTGTAATCTTTGCGGGGAGGTATTCACAGCAAAGCTCCCTGACGAGGCAGGGTCAAAAAAATACGATGCATCAGCAGGCGCCATGATAGCCATCCTCAAATATGGGAGTGGTCTTCCCTTCAACAGACTCGAAGAGGTACAGGAAAGTATGGGCATCCCCCTGCCTGCCTCTACCCAATGGGATATTGTAGAGAAGGCTGCGGGTCCGGCCCATCCGGCGTACAAGGAACTGATCAGACATGCAGCGCAAGGTAAAATCATCCACAACGACGATACAACGATGAAGATACTCTCTTCGGTCAATGAAAACAAGGAGAGAAGAGGGATATTTACCACGGGCATCCTCTCTGTTGCGGACGAAAGAAAAATTGCCGTCTTCTTTACCGGTCATAAACACGCAGGAGAGAATATAACAGATCTGCTGAAAGAAAGACATGCCGGGCTTGATCCTCCGATACAAATGTGTGATGCCCTCTCACGGAATACATCAAAGGAGTTTGAGACCATCCTGGCCAACTGCATGGCACATGCCCGGCGAAATTTTGTGGATATTGCGGAGAGTTTCCCTGATGAGTGCAGGTATGTCATAGAAATACTGGGAAAGGTATATAAGAATGATGAAACAACGCAGGAAG
>CAIJED010000295.1 GCA_903819595.1 uncultured Methanomicrobiales archaeon
AGGCAGAGATTATATCATTAAGGATTTCAACAGGACTGCGCTGGAGTTGGAGGGGAAAAAGAAAGAAGATGTGGTTGGGAAGAGTCTTTCTGACCTGCGTCCTGCCATAGATGACTATGGACTGATCCCCGTATTCCGACAGGTCTGGAAGACGGGTGTTCCCGGATATTTCCCGCAAAAAATTTACATTGACGAGAAGTATTCCAGCTGGTATGAGAACCGCGTGTTCCGGTTGCAGAGCGGAGAAATTGTCGCGGTTTATGACGATATTACCGGGCGCAAACGGTCAGAGGAGGCACTGAAAGCGAGTGAAGA
Organism: uncultured Methanomicrobiales archaeon; assembly: GCA_903819595.1. Classification (GTDB taxonomy): domain Archaea; phylum Halobacteriota; class Methanomicrobia; order Methanomicrobiales; family Methanospirillaceae; genus CAIKOD01. The sequence continues at coordinate 316 of CAIJED010000295.1, forward strand.
AAAATACCGCCTGATGTTTACAACCATGATCAACGGTTTTGCCCTCCTTGAAATGATGTATGATGAATCCGGGAAACCAGTCGACTGCCGTTATGTGGATGTGAACCCGGCCCATGAAAAACTAACGGGTTTGAAAAAAGAGGAAATTGTCGGTCGCACGGCGAGAGAGTCCATCCCGGGTCTCGAGGATTACTGGATTGAAAATTATGGCCGGGTGGACCAGACCGGTACCCCGTGGTATTTTGAAAACTATGTCCAGGGGCTGAACAGGTGGTACGGCGTTTTTGTTTACCGGACCTCCCCTGGTTTTGTCGCTGTGACGTTTGAGGACATCACCGGACGCAGGCAGGCGGAAGAAGCAGTCCGAGTATCCCGGGACCTGCTTACCAAATCTGAAGCAGACCTTCAGGTCCACCAGGTTGAACTTGAAACGCAGGCTGAAGAACTCAAAAGGGCCCATCTCGAGCTCGGGGAGTCACGGGACAAGTACGTTGACCTGTATGACTTTGCCCCGATCAGTTATCTCACGCTCAATGACACGGCCCTAATTGAAGAGGTGAACCTCGCCGGAGCGACACTCTTCGGCATGGATCGTAAAAAACTGGTCAATGCACGGTTCAGGAAATTTATTGCACAAACAGATTCTGAACTTTGGGACCAGTATTTCATGGCTGTGCTAAAAACGGAGGATAAACAGACCTGTAACCTCATGCTCTATCGTAGTGACGGGTCAATGTTTCCGGCCCGGCTGGAAAGCATCCGGATCACCAGCAGCGATGCGACACCAACGGTGAGGGTAGCCGTCAGCGACATCACGGATATAAGAAAGGTAGAAGAAGCGCTACGGGAGACAACGGAATATTTAGAGAATCTCTTTGCGTACGCCAACGCCCCGATCATCGTCTGGAACCCGGCATTTGAGATCACCCGGTTCAACCACGCCTTCGAGGAACTGACCGGGCAAACGGAAAAGCAGGTGATCGGGAAGAGCCTGGAGATCCTTTTTCCCCCTGGTAGTTGCAGAGACTCGATAGACCTGATAAAAAAAGCCCTAGCCGGTGAGAAATGGAAGGTTGTGGAGATCCCGATCTTAAATGCCATCTCGGGGGAAGTTAAAACCGTCATCTGGAACTCGGCAAATATCCTGTCTCCCAATGGCACAACGGTGTTGGCCACGATTGCCCAGGGACAGGATATCACCGAGCGCAAGAGAGCGGAGGAGGCACTGCGACAGACAAACAAGAAGCTCACCCTCCTCTCTTCCATCACACGGCACGATATCAACAACCAGCTCACGGTGCAGATTGGCTACCTCGAAATACTTGAAAATAAACAGCTCAATCCCTCACAGAATGAGTATTTCCGAAAGGTGTCAACTGCTGCAAAGCGCATCTCCGCGATGATCCGGTTCACCAAGGAATATGAGCAGATTGGTGTTAATGCCCCTGTCTGGCAAGATTGCCGTACACTTGTTGACGCTGCGGCAAGGGAAGCCCCGATCGGAAAGGTCATGGTGAAGAATGATCTCCCTGCCGGCACGGAGGTGTTCGCCGACCCGTTGGTTGTCAAGGTCTTTTACAATCTGGTGGACAACGCGGTAAGGTACGGTGGGAAGATCACGACCATCCGATTTTCATCCAAGAACGTGGAAGATGAGAATATTATTGTATGCGAGGACGATGGGGATGGTATCGTTGCAGCTGATAAAGAGAAGATCTTCGGGCGGGGCTTTGGCAAGAATACCGGGCTTGGCTTAACCTTGTCACAGGAGATCCTGTCTATTACCGGCATCACGATTTGCGAAACAGGTGACCCGGGCAAAGGTGCACGGTTTGAGATGACCGTGCCGAAGGGGATGTGGCGGCTAACGGGGGATGGTACCTGATGGCATCAGCAATCCGGGTGCTCTATGTCGATGACGAACCCGACCTTCTTGAGCTCAGCAGGATGTTCCTTGAGCGTTCAGGAGATTTTTCTGTTACAACCATGGGTTCCGGCCCCGCTGCACTAGAACTTCTTGGCACAGAACAATTCGATGCGATCATCTCCGATTACCATATGCCCGGCATGGACGGCATACAGTTCCTCATTGAGGTGCGGAAGAGATTCGGACAGGTCCCGTTCATCCTGTTCACCGGCAGGGGTAGGGAAGAGATTGTCATTAACGCGATCAACAGCGGTGCAGACCTCTATCTCCAGAAAGGTGGTGAAACGGGTGCACAGTTTGCCGAACT
>CAIJED010000296.1 GCA_903819595.1 uncultured Methanomicrobiales archaeon
CCCCCCGCTGCAAATAGCAAACGAGCTACAATCTTTATTATCTAAGTCAACCATTTTATAACTAAGGGGGGTCAAATTTAGACCGGCGGGAGGGGTCAATTTCTGGCCGGCGAATACAAGAGGTGATGAGTTGGTTGAATTCAAAGAAGATGCATGGAGATGTTACAGAGTGTTTCGGCCTTAACCGGAGAATATAGTATTAAAGGGAATCAGCCACCGTTTTATTCCTGTACGACCTTGACACGAACCTGTTCAAAGTGCCGGTCGAAGGTATAAATCTCATCGATATTTCTTTTATCCATGATAACGAGTGCAAGTGCATCGTTGATGCTGATAGTATGGTGTTGCCCACGGTATACACTATCACGGTACATTTCCGCTGTTACCGGTTCAATGACAATAGAGGCCTTTGAAAAAATTGCGGAGAGAAAATCAGCGGCAAACCCGATTCCAGCCACGTCTTCGAGCACATTTGCCACTTCACTTAAATGCACGGTCGAAGTGGTAACGTTTTCCCCGTGATTGATCCGTTGGAATATCAACCTGGCTGCATCTTTTTTCTTTCTGATGTGTTCGGGAATGGAAGCTTTGGGAGAGAGAACTGCGTAGATAAAGACATTGGCATCAACGAACCGCATCCTTTCTCAATCTCCTGCGAAGTGCATGGTAATCCTCGAAATCCTCGATATCAACGGGTATGGCATCTGCAAACCGTGATAGATCTGCGTCTATTGACCTGATCTCGAGGTGGTCATCTTCAGTTATGATCACCACAGACCGTTTGTTTTGCTTCTCCCGCCAGGACTTTGGGAGTATGACTCTTCCCTGGGTATCTATAGGCCTAATCTCCACTTTTGACATAAATAACCATTTGAAGTATTTACCCCCACAGCATTAAACTTTGTTCATCCGATTACACGATACACCAATGGTTCCGATAATCGTAAGGGGCCAATATTCTTTTCATTGTAGAAAGAATATGAAGATAACAACCTCTTACCGTTCTTAACCAAAGTGCCCCTTTCGTTTTCATCCCTGATCAGTTCATGTCAAACGGTAGTTCTGTGACCAATGGACCTGCTGCTCGTGTCAACAATGTGCATAGAAAGACTCAGAACGATCTACCAACAGGGTGTGCCAGACATCCGGGTAATGGCGGAGTGTGCAAAACAGCCAGAGGGACGATAGATCCCAGTCTTCCCAGAGCAGGCGTCTTTTCGTCCGGCCAGGCCCAAAAGAAATGATGTTATCCTGAGTTTCTGCACCGCAGGGCACTCTCCTGTCATAACAAAATAAAAAGACTGCCCCAGCACGCTTCAGCCCGGAGTCCGGATGCTTGAGGTGCGGGGTAATAACTCTGACCAAGAGGACGATCCCCGGTCATGGTAGGTGAAAACAGGAAGATCGAGATGAGGACGCAGGAAAAAACGGTTGACAGACTGGTCCTTTTAAGATTGTACTGGTGGAAATTTAGGCCCTTCTCTATTACTGGGGCGAATGGCCCTTGCCGCCCGGATGGAGAATCTGCCCATCATCTGCGGGGTAAATTATGGGACCCCTTTTCCACAAAGATGATGGTATCCAGGTTTTGCAATGGCACGACAGATGCACCGGTGTATTCTGTGGTGCCGGCCTGTCATATGACTCCTGAAAATGAGACAAATCGTGTCCAGCATTATTGGGATACATCCTCAAGGTTAAGGACGGGAGATGATGCAGGTATCTATCTATTCTCCAAGGAACAATACACCCGGTACATTTTTGAAATCCAGGTCACCTGTGCAAATCGTAAGCCCGTGCGCCTCCGCCGTCGCATAGATGATGCGGTCTGCGATACCGCCGGGAAACTCTGACTTATTATAATGTCCGGCCCGTATTGCGATGGTCGACGTAATAGGTAAGATATGACTTACACCCATAAGTTTGGTAGCTGCCAAACGCCCTTCGGTAACCGATATGTTACGGGTAATTGAGGTTACGACTTCCGTTAAGGATATAATCGAGGTGTAATTCATTTCCTTACCATTGATGATATCAACGACTTCTTTCGACGGACGACTGAAATATTCCACCCACACCCATGAGTCAATAAGGTACACGATTCAAATCCTCTTCTTCCCTTTCAAATGGACCTAACCCTGGGAACATGCCAGCTGCGGACGGGATAGTGCTTTTCCACACACCGTATAAATAATCAATAACGGCATTATACGAATCGAGATTCTCAGCTTGCTTCACATGGTCCAACTTATCTTTCGCAAGTTTCGAGAACTGGACAGGGGCCCGGACTTCCCCTTTGTGGCCAGGTTTGTGCACATCGGCTGATCTGTCCTTATGTTTCTGCTTTATCTTCGCTTCGTTCATAGTAGTCTGTATACAGTATACATCAATAAATGTTTTCCTGCTCTCGGTTCACGTTGGAGAATTCGGGGTTTGGGAGGTATGTATGAAGGATTTTACTTTTTAAAGAGTGTGGAAATCAGTCTTTTTCTTTTAGATAATCATTTTCCAAACTTTTTTCCGGACAGTTATCTTTTTTTATTTTGATCATTGATTATTGCGCTACGATTTCGTACTATACCTTCAGGAGGAGAGTGCGTGGCGGACACAGTTGGTTGTCGTTTCCAGCAGATGTCTCTGGTCCATCGCAATACTGAAAAACTGATCAATCTCATCGCAGCCAGGATATCAGGGAATCAGGGTGATACAAAGACACCCATGTCCCGCTCTGCGATGGTCCGGCAGAGACCGGTGTATGCAGTGGTGCCAGCGAATCATATCACACCGGGAATAAGGTGATC
>CAIJED010000297.1 GCA_903819595.1 uncultured Methanomicrobiales archaeon
GAGATCGCGAGGCTTTCCGATAAGGACAATCGTATGAGGCCTATATACTAGTGCGTTTTTGGGGGATTGTGAGGGGTTTGGGAAGGGAGGGGGCTGGGTTGCTGCGATTGAAATAAAAATTAATTTTTCATTTTAATGGGGCAAGTTTCTCTATATAATTGACATCACCGATTCCTTTACCTTCTAATCTGACACCCCGGCCCTCGACGTACTTCTTCGTGCTGTCGAAAAGCTACTTGAAGTTCGTCTGATTGATATTTTTTCAACAACACCTTTTCAGTACCCACTTTTGCTCTCTTTCATATTTTCAGCTACCCTGAACTTTACGATCTTTTTCACAAGTTCATAGGGAACCGGCTTGTCCAACGGGAATTGAACAGAACCCTTCCCCTGTTTGTAAATTGATAACTCTTTTTTAAAAGCTTCAATTCCCGAAGGAACTGGATAAAAACCTATATGATTTTTGAATGCGGCGAAGTATACAAGATTTTTTCCATTAAGCCTGAACGTGGGCATCTGATATCTGATCGCCTCAGTTGCTTCGGGAGCAGCCTCCTGAATAGCCTTCTTCATTTTTTCAAGTTCTGCCTGGACTTCCTCCGGAAAAGTCCTGATGTATTCATCTATCGTTGTAAATTGTTTATTTCCTTCTTTCATGACGAGGATCCCCCAGGCTTATTTTAGGATGATATCATACAACCTCTATAAAAAATGAGCAGGAATCTCATCGTCTGATTTTTTTCCGGGACGTCCCTGTATCTCAAGTGCATTTTTTTCTGTACCGGCAAATAACGACGGGTCCGGAGCGTTCCGGTTCCGGCCCCGCCCCACACGTATGCTCAGGAATCCCTACCGTTGCGGCAGGGATCCCATCAGGGCATAGAAATATTCGGGCTGTCGGGTGGTGAAAAGCCCGTGCCAGGCTTCGAGCGTTGCTGGTGCCATGACATCCAGACTCCGGAATACATGGTACGCGAACTCTACCGGTGCAAGTCCGCTTGCGGTGATGAGGTTGCCGTCAGTTACTGCGGGTTCGTTCACATAATGATTCTCGCCCCGGTAGTTCGGGCAGAACATTTTCAGAGTTGCAGGATCGTTGCTGGTATGCGGGCGTTTGTCCAGCAGGCCGGCATTCGCGAGGCCAAGCGTCGCACCGCAGATAGCGGCGACATGTATTCCTTCATCAAGCAACCGGCCTGCCACCTTCAGTGCGGGTGCCTGCGCCGGATCAAGCCAGGTATCTGCTCCCGGCAGCATGAGCACATCGCCAGGGACGGGGTGAATATCCCTTATGAGAACTTCCGGAGTCAGATGCAGCCCGCCCATTGTGGTGACGGGGGCCTGGGTACTGCCACAAAGTACAACGGAATACCTGAGTGACGGATCTTTCAGATACCGTCCGGAGCGGAGCTCGGCCATGACATTACCCGTCTCCCAGTCGGACAGGGTATCGAGGATAGAGAGATAGAGTGTGCGCATGATTCGCCGTAATAAATAATAAGGCGGGATTGATATATCCCTATTTTTTTTGTTTCATTCTCCATGCGCTTATCAGTGCCCTTCTGTTCCGGCGATTGACGACGGGTCCGCACCACCGGTGAGAGCGAAAAGCAGGTCCCGGGAAAATTCATCCCGGATATATCAAGCGGATGAGACCGTAGCCACAACAATTCCTTTTCTGAGTGTGCCTGCAATAAGGGACATAGGATCTTGGAATTCTTCCGGGGTCAGCGTAAGCACATCGAGAGCCACTTTGAATTTCCTGACGGTCATTATCTCCGCATCTTTCGTCATGAGGGCCCGCTCAAAAATATCGCGGCCTGAAAAATCTTTGGAAATTATTGCGATATCGATGTCACTTTTAACAGTTGCGGTTCCTGTACTAAAAGACCCGAACAGGATAAGATCGTTAATATGAACGCCGTTTTCCCTAACTATAGCGCTGAAAAAATTTACTGCTTCGAGGACTTGTGCGTCAACCATGTAAGAATCTCCTGTGTCTCGCGTAGGATCTTTTCTGTCTTTCCTTTGGTATATTGTTCAAGAACCACATCAAGGTTATGCGGATATCGTCCGGTAATGCCGATACGATTGATAACGAACAGGGATTCCATATACTCCTGAGGTACTTCCAGTTCGAGGTTTTCTACCAGAAAGATCAGGCTGTGGGTCTTATCCGGATTGTCGTTGAATTTCTCAACATATAGAGCTTTGAGGGCTTTTTCTAGTGCGAGGTGACAGAAGAATATCACCGGGGGCTAACGCTCGGCGGAGACGAGGGATTCAGCAGTACCGAGATCATACTGTGCCTGTCGGAACCATTCGCCGGAATCGGGAGTCATTTTTTTAAAAAACCTCTTGCCGTTCTCTATCTTTGCGTATGTTGTAAGATGAATATATTGTTTCATCTTGGGTAACCTGATCCGTCCGGACCTGCCCTTATCAGTGCCCTCGGTTCCGGAGATGCGACGACGGGTTCGTTATCATCCCGGTCCCGGGTCCGTCAATAAAAGAGAGGACGGGGCCGCGCCACGCGAGGTTACACCAAAGCTAATCATTTTCCCGAGTCAGAAAAAGATGTAATGGATGCCATTGAAATATCATTTATCAATAAACGTGATCGGGGGATACTATTCCACAGGAAGCATGGGAATTTAAGGAAGCAGCAGAATATTACTCCAAAACGGTAAATTTGTTTGTTCCTAAACGCAATGAAATATTGTCAATTATTTCAAAGTTAGCGACGGTATATATCCTGAACTCGGGTTCAATTAGGGAATATAGGGTAATCCAATTTTTTTGCAAGATCGCGAACTTTTTTTGGGACCTCAGTAACTGCCCGCTCATCATGTATCCAGTATGCGTACACCTTACTGAACTTGGTGAGAATGTCATACGGGGAAAACTGTGTTAGTAATCCTGCAGTTTTGAGGCGGTTCAGTATC
>CAIJED010000298.1 GCA_903819595.1 uncultured Methanomicrobiales archaeon
ACCAGGTCAACATAACGCCGGTTCGGAGCAGTCGCATGGGTATAATCAGTCACGGCTAGTGCGAAATGGCCATAGGGTGGCTGGCCCGGCTCCTGCGTCATATATTCCCCGGGACCAAGGAGTTTTATCACCGCCAGGGAGATATCCGGGAACCTTTCAGGGTCAGCCTGTTTACGCTTGTCCAGAAACACGGAGAGCGCTTTCGGGTCTGGAACAGACGGCAGGGTTTCATGATATAATGAAGCGAGGTTGACGATTCCTTCCCAGTTCTTCGGGATTTTTACAATTCTTTGGATCAACGGGATATTCGCGTTTCCAAGGAATGAAACCATGGTGCCATTCGCAGCCACCATGAATTCCTCGATCATGTCCCGCGCTCTGTTTTGTTTTTGAACGACAAGGTCCTTGACCGATCCTTTTTCCAGGACCGCATGCGCTTCAAGCGTGTCAAGGTCAAGGGCCCCATTTTCTATTCTTCTCTTTTTCAGCCGCTGCATCGCCTCTACCTGGAGCATGACCTGTTCTTTTAACCCGGGAACTTCGTCCAATGCCCGTGGAACCGGACCATTCCCTTCCAGCCAATCCCCTAATTCCTCATAGACGAGTTTTGCTTTATTCCGTACGAGGGCCCGGTAAATCCCCCCCGGCCGGGTATTTCCATCAGGAAGGACGAAATATTCTATCACCACTGCCATCCGGTCCTGCTCGGGCAATAACGACGAGATACCATGTGATAACTTGTCAGGGAAGAGCGGAAAGGTCTCGATTCCTGTGTAGACCGATGTGCCGTTATGGGAACCATACTGGTCAGTCTCCGAATGTTTCGGTACATAAATGTCTACATCCGCGATCGCGATACTGACATGGATCTCACCATCAGGCCCCCGTTCACAATATTCCAGCTGGTCAAGGTCCATTGAGTCCCAGTTGTCGATTGATGACCAGAGGAGGGGGCGCATATCATGGCCGTCCTGGTCCCCCTCTGCAAATACGCGCCCTCGAATGGCATTTACTTCGTCCTGCACCGACGTAGGAAACTGGAAGTTGAACCCGTATTTTTCCATGGCATGTCGTGCAATTGCCTGCAAATCAATAGCATGTGTATTCATGTTTGTTTGGGAGAGATTCGTTTCAGGGCATATATACTTCGTGACCCGGTTGATGACCGCAGGTTGTTCCTGGGAAGTCCAGTCTTATAGAATAAGGCCTGGATGTTGACCCACCCCCATCCTGCTCTCTTGTTCCTGGACAAAAGATCGTATCATTTGCCATCCATCCTCTTCGATCATAACTGACAGTCCGGATTCGTGAACCGTAGTGCCAAAGTGGGAAAATTATGCTACAGGGAATGAGGAAATGAAAACCCGCGATTGATATCATTCTCGATTGCGATTAGCCAATCACGATTACTCTGGGTCAGAACATAGAACAATCGGGGGAAGGATCATGTCCGGCTGCCTGCGAAGGGGGGGTTTCCGACGCAGGTTGATTCATTTACAGGTCATGTAAATCGGAAAAAAATTATAATGTGGTAGCCAGGCGAAAAAGATTGCAGGATATCCGATCAGGGTTCGGGCATAATCATTTTTTCAAGCATTTCCGCTACCATCCGCAATGTATCGACCTCAAGAAAAATCATAATATTTGCCGCAATTTCATGTTCATCTGAAGAAAGGTTGATCCTGAATACTACCATCTCGTTAATTTCCGTTGACATGCCGGCGATCAGCGACTCGATGACCGCATGAGTCATATCAGTCACCAGAACCGGTGGAGAGGGAAGCATGATAATACCAAGCAGGTCCGATGTGGCACTGAGAAATGAAGAGATCATGATGTTGCCAACTTCGAGAATGGCGCTCTGGTCCATTTCTCCATAAGGACGGGCAATATCTCCGGACCCGATCAGAATATTCGCAGTCCGCAGGGCGGAATCACCGGGAAAATGCAGGACAAGAAAACCACCGTGGGGAATATCACCCTGGAGTTCGAACACAACCAGCGTGGTAATTTCATCCGTGAGTAACTGACCAAGATTTGCAATATCGGTGATAACGATCTCCGGAACATTCATGTTGACATGGCATTTCAACATCAATGAAAGCGTTGTTGCAGAATGGGCAGATCCGATGTTTGCCAGTTCTTCCAGGGCATCTAACTGGATCGGGGAAAATTTCATCATTCACCTGTATATAGTAATAATCTACTTATCATCATTCAAAATTACCGGTTTTACTAGCTTAGGGGTGAGTATGGCGTGGATTAAAAGATATTCCCTGCCGATAATGATCAGGTGGATAATTGTGCCGGAAATCCGGGATCTTACAGGTTCTTACCGTATGTTCTCAAACTAAGGCGGGGTCCCGGATAATTTGGGGGTTAAAAACTGCAAGAATACACTTGTCCTGACCATGAATTTTACATGGATAACCGTATCAAATGAAAACCCAAATGCCTCAATATATTGAAATGTTGTACGACGCATAACTAAACAGGACTCTATAACGATGCCAGATACCGATAAACAAACACTGGATCAATTGAAAGGAAAGACCGCAAGACTTTCTATTATTTCGAATGCCGGGCTGGTCGTATTAAAATTTGTCGTGGGTAGTGCAATCGGTTCCGTGAGTATTATCTCCGAAGCAATTCACTCGTCAATGGACCTGGTTGCGGCAGTGATTGCCTTTATTGCCGTGCGGAAATCGGCAGAACCCCCCGATTCAGAACATGAATTCGGCCATGGGAAATTCGAAGATATTTCCGGTCTCGTGGAAGCGCTGCTTATTTTTATTGCTGCGGTCCTGATTATTTACGAATCAGTCAAAAAACTGCTTGGGGAGGCACCCGAACATTTTACACCAGGATTACTCTTCGCAGGGATAGCAGTGATGGGATTTTCAGCCATCGTAAACTGGTATGTATCCTCACGACTGATGAAGGTGGCAAAACAAACGGACTCAATTGCCCTTGAAAGCGATGCATGGCATCTCAGGACTGACGTCTTTACTTCTCTCGGCGTTTTTTTAGGGCTCATCCTGATACGACTGACCGGTATTACTCTTTTTGACCCGATCGTTGCGATTGGTGTTGCTATCGTTATTATGAAAGCTGCCTACGACCTGACAACGAGGTCACTTTCCGACCTGATGGACCAGAGACTTCCCGAGATGGATGAGGTACGGATCAAGGAAATTATTTGTGAACATGCAAGAGATTACGCAGGGTTCCATGAACTGAAAACACGCAGGGCGGGTCCTGAAATATTTATAGATTTTCACCTGGTCATGCCAAAAGACCTTTCGATCGAGTCGGCCCACGATTTCGAGGACCACCTGGAGTCCGACCTGAAACTCGAATACCCGAGGTCCACAATTACTATTCATGTGGAACCCTGCAATGAAGGATGCGTCAGATGTGGATCATTCTGCACGTACTATGAGAAAAATCATTCAGAGAAGGAGAATTAAGATCCAAGGAATCGGATCCATACATATCATTCAATAATGGCGCCTTTCGAACCAGGTAACCGGATCAATTCGGCGTTAAGCCCCTAGATATGCCCTGGCCCTGAAGTGATCAATTGGATATGAGAATTCCATTATTCTTTTGTGCCCCGTTTTTCTTTTGCCGACAGGCTCAGGCAGATATTTTCACCTTCCACCGCTGAACCTCTTCTGGCTATTTGAAGGGAGAATCTCCCCAAAAGCCCGGCTCTACCGTTACGAAAAATTCGTTAATTTCAGAGGGAGAGCACGACCGGCATTTCGTTGATTAAAAATTCGGAAAACTTAAAGATTAACTAGATCGGGATCCAGCATTATCGTAAAGGAATAAATAAAAAATCGAGAGCCTATGCCGAGATTTGAACTCGGGACTTCCTCCTTACCAAGGAGGCACACTGCCGGGCTGTGTCACATAGGCATAAATTTCTACTCTCTTTTATTACCCTGATGAAGGGAAATGGTAACTTCTATCTCTTCCTTACCAGGGAAGCGCGCTACCGACTGCGCTACACAGGCACCGTGGAGAACATCATCGCTTGCTGGCATCCTTTTTGTTACGGGTGCTGCCAGGTTACAACGCCATGCTGCTGTGTCCTATTAACTACGTAGTATTATGTTTAAAAGATTGCGGAATACACGTGAGAATGTTGAGAATTATTGCCCGGATTAATGGAATATCCGCACATAATGTTTCACCCCGCACAATGCAATTAATTCGTGTCTTGCGGATCAAACGTTGAATTTAGTTGCATTTCATAAAGCTAGCCGAGTTGTCCGAGTGCCTTTATACTCGCCGTGACGCCGTCAAATGTAGTTACCTCAAGGACAGGGACCGCGTGAGTACGAAAAAGAGCAGCGAGAACTGAGTGAAAATCAATATTCCCACACCCAACGGGACTGTGCGAGTCTCTTTTTCCTTCATTGTCATGAATATGCATATGGTGAAACGGCGTCTCAAGGAATGCCTTCAGGCAATTGTTCAGGTTCGCATGCCCGACGTCAAGGGCTAACCCGGTATCCCCGATGATGTCCAGTTCATCGGGCGTCCGTACAAGGAAAAAATCCATATCACCCATATTTTCAAAATAGAATGTCAGCGAAAGTTCTTCTGCCGCATTGAAAAGTTCCCGGTGTGATTGGTCAAACTGTTGCAGGGCAAAATTTCGTTCCTGTTTCCATGCGTAATAACCCGGATGCACGACAACATCCGCGCCGAGTTCTGCGGCCATCGAGAAACATTCCAGCGTCACTTCTACACTGGCACGTCTGATGGTTTCAAAAACGCTTGCGATATTAATCCCATGATAGGGAGCGTGAACTGAATATTGAAAAGAATAATTTTCAAGAATGGATGGGTCAGTAAGGTAATGATTCCCTTCATCCATCACTTCGACCATACGGGTAATTCCTGATAACCGTTCAAGCGCACTATCAAGCGGCACTTCATGAAGACAGTACGTTGAAACTCCAAACATAATTAGCGGTGGAGGGGTTGGTATAAATAGATATGGAAACCCGCTTTTTATTAAAAGGAACCATTACAATGAATTTTTTCCCT
>CAIJED010000299.1 GCA_903819595.1 uncultured Methanomicrobiales archaeon
ATTCCGGCATCTGTGCAAATGCAGGGTATGCAAATGAAAAAGCCATGAAACAGATAATTATCAAAACTGTTATGGGTGATAGGGCCATTATTGTTCCATTTTATAGTAAACTTATTGTTAAGGATTGATATACCAGCTGTTGGAATGCGTTGCAAGGAGTATTGGAAGTAAAAAAATTAAACGGAGGCCTTTAATAAACCTCAAACAAGTTTTACGTATTTTCCATTGTTTATTGCTGTTGTACTAACTAAAAACTGGGAGAACACTCCGCTATTACCTGCTCCTGAATTGGGCACAAATGAAGGAATTGCATTCTGACCTTTCATTTGTGACTGGACTGGCAGGTGCCCGGGGGTGATCCCCTGCTGAATAAATGACGGTATTAAATATGGTTGATTATTTTTTACAATACCGGCTAACGTGGAGCTTGTGGTTTGCGTGGAAATTTTGTGCGGTGAAATAACCGGGTTCCCGATGATCACCTTGTCAGATGTAACCATTACATCATCAACGATTATTATTACCTCAATTGTCCCCGCATTAATCCCAGTCTGTGAAAAAGACAGAGTAAAATCTTCAGGCCCACCATCTACCTGATCAGGTATTTCATCTTTTGATGCTTCTTTAATGCCGTTCCATTCCATGGTACTAATTACCGGCGGATCACTCCCCAAATTTTTATTCCCTGCAACCCTGATTAACGAAAAAGTACCGTTGATGTCATCCCGTCCTTGGCCGGAAATTTCTCTTGACCATGTGTTATTTTCAGATACCCCCCCGATGGTGATAAACGTAGTACCAATAGAGGGTATATAATTGATGATATTGACCGTGTTCGTACCCGTATTCTGGTTTGTAATTTTAAAGGATGCTTGATCAAGATTTATGGGAAAGTTCAGGTTGCCGATGTCCATTTTATAGGCTGAACCAGGTTCATCCACTATGGCAATCAATTTCATGGTCACGTTCGATCCATCCTTCAGTCCCGTCGTCGTAACAGTGATAAAATCCCCTGGCTGTACCTGGTGGGGTGATACATCAACCGTTACTGCGGACACCAGGGGGATACAAGTTAATCCTATGATCAGAAGTAGTAAATACCATTTTAACTCTATGGGTCTCATTTTCGGGCTCCATCCTATGCGTTTCTATTACCCGCTATTACATGTTAAAAGTTGCGATAAAAAAAACACAATGGCCCTTAAGCCTCTCACTGGCATGATATTAATGTAATGGGAGATTATTATTTAATTCAATTTATTTTTTTAATTATTTACAATTCGAAATACGTCAACGTACCCCGCGGCAGGCAGCGAGGTATTTCGATATAAAAATCGGTCGTTATGAATGAGCGGCCCCTGTTGTTTGTTGTTTCCTCGCACTATTCTAATTATATAACCGAATAAAAGGGGGAAATTGCATCCTTTCCCTTTCTTATAAGAACTACGGCGTCCGCCTTTCAAAGTACCGGACTCAATCCCTTCGCAACCATAATTTGGGGCGGTCGTATGGGAAAAATGATAATTTAGTTAGTATTCTGGATCCCATTCTTTGCAGGAGTTCATTCTGTGAATGAAATAATCTCTGTCAAAATATGAATTTGCGTCGATCTGTAACCATTGGTATCTCTTAATGTTACATCTACTGGTATCATCATTCGTGATTCAGTGAAATCCTGATAAACCATCATGGACCATCAAGGATCCTGATCGCTACGATAAGGTCCCCCTTATCCTGGTCGACAAGTTCGAGAGTGCAGGGTTTTCTCATGCTTTCAGCAACCATGCATGCAAATAATGAACAAACCGGGCATGGATTGATACGACAGCAGACAGGAGCCGAAGAAACGTTAATTTCTTTGCAACAATCAATATAACGGAAATCTTTGAGGACAATGGTCAGGAGTGACTCATTGAAGGTTGCTGTCGCCAGACTGGAAAACTGGTAGATATCTTCACACACCTCTTTAAGTCCCGTGTTAAGGTGTCCGATATCCTGGACCGGGCTCCACTCAAATTTTTGTTGAAGCTCTTTTAACAGGGGATAACCGGAGGGAATGATACTCATGCCCCACGGCGCGGACAGAGAGAAACTGGTATCCCGGTTATCTGGAGGATGAGAAAACGCGCCCACCGGGTTGAACTGCATCGGGGTAGTCCCCACTCCGGAAGAAGGGATCATATGCGCGGTACCTTTTAAACCGAGATCCCCGGTAATCCTGCAGATATTGATCGACGCCTGGACAGGAAGAAGACTTACCAGTCGTGGACTTATCCGTTCACCTCCAGACATGGCGAACATCACGATACCAAGCAGGAAACAGCCTACCCCTGAAATAATAAGTGCAGCGGTAGAAAGATCCCCCCTGTGCACGATAAAAGAGATCCAGATAAGTACTGCTGCTGCACAAATGAGCAACAACCCATTCACGATCTGGATATCAAAATTTCTCCATTTCATCCCATATCACCCAGGTAATATCTTTTTAGAAGCCTGTTTCTGAACAATGCAACTGCCGACCCGGCAACGGCAATGAATAACAGGATACCCATGAGGCCTGTGACCCCTGCAATAAACGGTGCAACAACCGCTGCGGAAAAAATTAAAACCATCAGAAGCATCGCAACCACCCATTCCTGTCTGCTCCAGTACTTGCACGAGTCCATGAAAAGCAAAACAAGGGTCGTAATTAAAAGTATGCCCCCGGCAGGCAGATACAATTCACCCGTTGTTACTACCAGGGGAATCCCCGCGGTAAATGTATAAAATCCCCACTCTTTTCTTTCTCTTACCAGGAGCCCAACGGCGAGCATCAGTCCTACCGTGAGTAACAAAAGAACTTCCCGGAATACTATTAGTGCCACGAGTGCTTCTGCAATCAGGAGAGTAATAATCCCTGCCCTGATCATCTGCATCTTCATGAGAACACCCTGACCGAATCAACACCGGACTGCATGCGCATCCAGATATTATCCGGTCTATCTGAGTCAGCCGGTACATGAAGCTGCACAGTTCCGTGTTCATGGTGGACCAGTTCGATCAGGTATTTTATATGACTCATATCACCTGAACAGAGGCTGAAAATAATAACCAGATCATGA
>CAIJED010000300.1 GCA_903819595.1 uncultured Methanomicrobiales archaeon
ACAATTGCAGGGGCCAGACGTACTCAGGACTTCTCGATAAGTGTCCGGCGATCAGCTTCACTGACCGGACTGTTGTGAGCGATGATGATATTGGCCGAAGTGTGCGGAGAAGGACCCATGCGTACCAGTTCAATTTCGATGTATATCGCCTCTGGTCGGCAGGCGGGGCCGTATGGCTGAGGAACGATGACTTGGACGGCGACAATAATGACACGCCATCATTTACTGCACTTTCAGCAACTTTCAGCACGTTTTCAGCAACTGCTGAAAGAGTCGCAAACGAGGATAAGGGTGCTGAAAATCAAAAAAACCCTTGTATAATAAATAAAAACTTTAATAATAGTACTACTTTCAGCAAATTGGAAATCACAGAGCATCCGGTACCGGACGGAAATTTAATTTCAGATCCTTACTGTGATCCTGGAATTGCTGAAAGTGTCGAAGACAACCATATCAATCGCCATCCGATTTTAAAACAGACGCAGGAAAATGCCGCGAATTCATTCAGCAACAAATTAGAGGCTGCTGAAAGTGCTGATAATCAGGGGGGTCTGCTGAAAGTCATCTGCCTGGATTTCAAACCCATCGGCTACCATGAAAACAGTATCACGTGCGCTGCATGTGGACGCAAGGGTGTAGATTATCTCGAGAAAGTCACGCCGGCACGGAAGTCCAGGAAGGATAAGCTGGCGGTACGGATCTGTAAGAAATGTTTTGATTCTGCGAAACGGAAGGAGCAGACCAAGGGCCCACCGCTCCCGGGAATTATCGTCCTCAGCCGGATGGTGAGGATATCAAAAGACATCGGCCGCTGCTCGGTATGTGACATTGGGAAAGCAGTGTACCATGACCAGGAGGCGGGGACACGGTTATGTCAGCAATGTTATGACCGTGAAAAGCCCTGGGCCCCGGGCTCAGTGAGAGGTGGTGCCGGCGGATGACAGATAAATGTTTTATCTGTGGGTTTTGTGCACCGAACGGGTATTGGGACCGGGTACATTCGTTGTATCTCTGCCCTTCATGCACAGTACGTGGACGCAATAATGCCAGGCTTATGAACAGTCAAAAAACAAAAGGGACGCTTCTATGACAACGGTAAAAGAACTTCGGACATTTCTCAAACAATGGAAAAACAACACGGAAATAACGGGAACGGTTTGGCTATTCCTAAACCCTGATCCTACCCACGAGGCCGTGGTATTTGCAGAACTTGATGTTGCGAGTATGGATTGTGTAATCTTTGACGAGACGGCAGAATTCCGCTCAATCCGGAAGATGAAACCATGACAACGGTAAAAGAACTCAGGCGATATCTCAATCACTGGAAAAACGAGACGGAAATAACGGGGACGGTCTGGTTACGCCAGAAACCTGGTTCGCCAGAAGGCACCGCGATAGAAGCGGAAATTGATATTGTAAGCAAGGACCCGTCAATTTTTGATGAGCTCACCACATCTGGTGTGGCACAGAGGAAAACCCCATGAGGAAATGGCAGCAGGTGTATCGGGATGACGATATGGGTGTGGTAATGGATGATATCATTATCACCAGTATGCATGATCGCTGGATGCTGCGGTGCCCGTTATGTGGCGGATCGTTATGGGGACATAACGAACTGGAACCGGGTAGCGACTGGCATTCCTGTATTGAGTGTGGACTTGAGGTTCAGGTTATCCAGGATGAGCCCGCCTGCCGGGTCACCCTGGTGGTGCAGGGAGCATGAATGAATTGATCATCACACACCAGAAAGAAGATCCCTGGAAGAAGATATGCCCGGTATGCAATGGGGCATTATGGGAGTTTCCTGACTGTGATGGATCTGTGTCGCCGGGAGCAGATGTAAAGGAACAGCACTCCACCTGGAACCGTTGTGGCCTGTCCTTTGGTTGGGTTGAATGGTTGGTGGTGGCAGAATGACCGACCGCTACCACCGGGAGATCGACTGCGTGGCCTGTCGCGGGACGGGGCGGCTCTTCCGGAAACGGAAACTCCCTGAACCGTGCCAGGTATGCAACGGGACCGGTCGCATGGGGGCGGTCCCATGA
>CAIJED010000301.1 GCA_903819595.1 uncultured Methanomicrobiales archaeon
TGCCCGAACACTCCAGTTTTGGCTTATCGCTTCTGCAATGTAATATCCCCGAGCCGCGGGGTTCTCTACCCTCATCAGGAGTCTGTAATGCGACCAACTCAATTCGCTACACACTGTGTAGCTTTTTTCATCAGCAGAGATATTACCATCGTGGTATCCTTTTGGAAAGGTAAGGAAAAACTGGCGGAAATTCTTGAGGTTCGGATAGGAAAAACCACGACCGAATTCTTCTGTCAGCCGTTCCGCCAGATTTTTTAACAGATGGATACCATACCCTGCACGGTTTATGCCTGCTTGCTTTTCTTCGACAATCAATCGTCCGATGTTCCAGTATGCTTCAACCATTGCATGGTTGACGGCCTGATAGGACCCTTTTCGTGCATCTTGTATAATCTGCCGGAGCGAATCATACAAGGGATTTGATACAACAGGGTGATGAGGCATAGGAACATTTCCTTACGAGAATTATTGTATGTACTGGTTTATTTGGATCTCTTCCTTTTTCTGATTATTGTTCTTTGATTTTAGAAAACCTCTTTCATCGACCTGAAATTTCTACCTTTATTTATGGAAATTCTTTCGCGTAGCCAAAAATCATCATTGGGTAGTAGAGCTTTCCAAGGCAAACGATGTCATGAGCTTTTCCAACTAACTGATTGAACAGGTCTATTACAGGTGTACCGAATACATGGATAATATTAATATAATAAGAAGTACTTTTCTTTCTATCTCCCATGCCGGTTTTCCCTGTATGCTGCCCCGGTACCGAAGCCTGAAACCTGCCCGGTATCACACCTGAATTACAAGACCAGGGATTATAAGTTACCGATAAGTCTGGGAGGTGCCCGATAAACGATATCGATACTAGCGGACATTTTTTTTGAGCCCCCATACAGACCACTACCCGTAATCCATGTGATAATTCATCAACAGGATGATCAATTCGGAGGAACGGGACCTTTTTCAGTGCGGTACAGCCAGGGAACATCGTGAGGAGGAGGTGATTGATTTGACTGATGTGTATAGATTACCAGGAAAAATAGCATACAAACCGGGATGGCCTGGCCCAGAGGACCCGATGCTCTATTCAGAAGTTCTGGAGTGGCTTTCTGACAGGCGGGAGGCATATATCGGATCATCCTATTACTATTTACGGTCAAAAGAAGGAAACACGACAATTTGCAGGTTAAACGTTACTGGTGGCTGCCTGTATTCGATCGAGGAGATTGATCATTGTCAATATGGCATTACCGAGGAAGATATTGATGAGGCAATGCTATACCAGACAGAAGACGCTGAAATTCCCGATCATTATTCCATCAGCACCCATATCGAAAAGAAATTGCGGACACTGATGGATATTTAATCCAAATATTTTACTTTTTTTTGGTGATGGTCATTTTGCACTCCTTTTACTCCAAATCCGGTGCAGTAGTTCCATCATTACCCCACGTGTGTTGTTTTGGTATCAGTGAACTCCTAACAGAAATGCGATTCACAAAAAAAAAGTAGTGAAAAATAGCTCGCAATTTGTCTAGTAAAAAAATTGGGTATTCTGAAGACCTCGACCATCGTCATATCACGGTAACTTCTTCCCTTCCGTGTATTCGCGGATTCATTTCTGACCCGTCTCGATAAAGAAACGTCACCCGACTTTGACCATCTTATTTCAGACAGATCCCGATTCGGGTTCCTTTTCAGATGGAACACAGAGTGATATCCAAGTCAGACATAAATTACGACGGGAGTGAGTGACGATTTGAATTTTCTGACCAAAAATCGGGGATGCTATGGAAATTAAGTATCACCTTCCCGAGCCCCAGTCATCGTCATTTTCCGCCATCACGACCAAAAACCGGGAATATCAATCCCCTTCTATCCCCGCACATCAAACGTCATCGCATATGATCTCCACCGAACGTCCGCACCATTGTTGAACCAGCCGTTGGCGTTGAGTTCCTTGCCAATCGAACTCACGTAACTGAGCTCTGAAGTCGTCCCAATCCTTGCCAGACTCCTCGAACCAAAGCTCAAAGACTCGTTGCCCGATCCAGACCCATAGATACAAAGCTAATGAATCCGGCATCTGCAGGTCAGCCTGGGCAGATAATCCAATACAGAGGTACGATAAATCTCGAGCCATAAACAGCGATCTCGTTGCCACCGTCTCACAATACGGAGTCGCAGTAAGGTTCGCCCCCTATGCATCTGAATAGTCAACCCCACACGGCACCCCCACACATCAGCATGGGCTCGGCCGATTCCTCCAAAATACGGCTAAATCAGCAGAATTAACGCCCGATTTAACGGGCCACCATTCACTCGGGGGTAGCATCACCCCACACCAGCTATTTAACCCCGTTCCTGCTCGTTTAAATCGGCCGCATTTGGCCCCGATTGGTATTAATGCTAAATGCAACTATATTAAGCGATATTTACCAGATTCAACCTTATAATAGCCACTAATTAAGGTGTATCCCTTTCATGGGTTGGTTTATCACTACTATGTTATCGGCGAAATGACGTTTTTCCTCGCCTTCTACTTCATCTTGTTGTTCAACATTTCATCCTGATAATGCGGACATTCTTTCCGACCCAATCCCGTGGGACAAATACTCTGTCGGGAGATGCATTCTCACTGTGCACCGGTTGTAGCCGGTAGTAGCCGGTTTTGCGGGAGATCTGGCTGATGTTGTGTCCCTGGTTTTGAAGATCTCTGATCATGTAGAATCCCTCCGTGTTGATCATTGTTGTTGCCTCCAGGATGAGACATGAAGATTAACAGGTGAGCACTTTTATTCCGGCACAAGTGAGCACTTTTACACCGCTCGTGACACTTCATGCCATTCATAAACAAATTCTTCAATCTTTCCCGCCTGGATCGTCAAGGTAAAGAGTTTCTCCGGTGTTATTCCATGATATTCATGGGAGAGGAGGGACCGATAGGTAACAAGATGAATCATCGACCGGGAAAGAGCAGGATCGATAAATTTTGTCCGTTTAAGAACCAGGAAGATCTCACGGTCATGGTACACTGCGTAGCCGATGTTGCATACCGAACAGCGACCGATATCTTTCGATATCCTCACCATCCGGCCGGGAAGAATAGTTCCCGGGAGTGGAGGTGCCCTGGTCTGCTCCTTTATCTTCGATCCTTCGAAACATTTCCTGCAGATCCTGTTCGCGGGCTTATCATTCCCGGGCATTCCGTGCGGAAGGAACTTTCCTGATATAGTCGGTACCCTTATGCCCACAGGTTCCACAGGAAGTGAAGGGGTCAGGATGAGGTAATAGTTTGAAATCCAAAAATGAGATCGCCACCGTATCCTGCAACAGGGAGGCCTTATCCTGCAACAGGTGTTGCAGAGCTAACCCGGACTCTGTTGGAGCGGATTTGATTATCGGAGTCTGCTGGACAGACTCCTGATTTACCCCTGCAAGGGTTGTAGTTCTTGGTGCAGACCAATTTCGCCAATATTTTGTAGTGGTTCTGAAATTTGGGCATTTTGAAACGACTTACTGTTTAATCCTGCAACATGTTTGGGATCATCAGGAGAGTGATGCGAGTAGTCCTGTGCATGATGATGGGGCCCCATGAGATCGGGTTTGTTGCAGGATAAGGGATCTGGTACATCTAAATGCGTGGTAGTACTAGCCGTTTTCAGTTCTACGGGCGAAATATCGTTTCCGAAACCTGCAACACTGTTGCAGGATTGAAAATGTGTGTTGCATCCAGCGATGACAGATTCACCGGCGGTACCAGGATCCAGCGTCGGGAAACTGTCAGACTCAACCTGCAATGACGTTGCAGGAGAAGGCTCCCCTGGTAAAGACTTAACGAGGTTTACGTTTCCAGTGGAATCATCATCATCATGATTTGCATCAGCAGCAGCCGCATCAGGATTATCATCCGGATCATGATCAGCATCTTCATCAGCATGATCAATCCACACATACCCGCCAGAGAACCACGCACGAAAGAGGTCCTGATCGAAGGTGTACGCGTGAGACTGTCTGCGCATCGTGACATTAGAATATTCATCGTCACCCATCACTGTCCTGTCTGTGTAGGCAATCGCCGGGCATTTCTCCAGCAGCCCTGAATAAATTGACCCCCGGTTTCCATATCCGTGCATGAGTTTGTGTATCGACCCGTTCGATAGGCCGGTTACTCTCTGCAACATCGCAATGATAAACTCAGGCCACTGCTCTTTCTGTATCGTGCTGACCAGGTCAGATTCCTTCTTTGTCAACTTTGTTGCCTGGCCGCCGGTGGTGCCGTTCAGGAGGCTGTACAGTTTTGCTGCATCGTCGAAATCTTCGCGTGTTGCCACAACACACGGCACTCCTTGTATTTCTGTCTGTTCCCGCTGCTAAAACCGGATCATTGCATTCGATTTGATGAGGTCAAGTAACATCTCCGGGTTCCTACGGTTATCATTCGCCTGGAATTTAATTTTTTTTGCAAATGGGATAACGACATGAAACCGTTCCGCCCCGACGAGCTCCCACATCGCCCGGCATACCTGTACCTGGGGTGGTTCCAGGCTGGCCTGTGGGAATGCCTCGCTTTAGTCCAGTATCCTTGAAAGGACCCGGTTGTCCTGCTCTGGAGAGTCATCGATCCAGCAGGTGAGCATCCGGTTGAAGACCTGGTCATCTCCGGACCCTTCGACTTTCGCGATCCACCAGATGCACCGCTCTGGTATAGTGCATACCTGCCCCTTCCGGTCCTTGTTCACAGTCCGGTAGAGAAATGGTTTCCGGAACGAGGTAGTAACGCCCTTGAGGATCCCGGACACATCTTCCGACAGGCTGGTGTCATCGAGGATGATCGCCTTGCCCGGCTGCAGCCCCTCCATGTAGAACAAGGCCTTGTTTGACATGGCCCCGGATATCCTGAACCGCTCCGACACCAGTTTTAGCATCGTCGTTAATGTGTGGCTCTTCCCTTTCCCACACTCTCCGGTGACCGATACATGCAGACCCTTTGTATTGATGACCGACCGGCTCGCAAGGGACATGATAAGGCATTCTGCAGCAGTTTCATCGCCTTCGTGGTCAAGGTCTGCCGGGGCGATGAGTTTCCTGAAACGCATTAGTTCCAGTTGACTCCGGTTACCACCGAGGAGTTTGTCACTGGTAAGGTTTAAGTCTGCCACCAGTGCATCTGAGGTCAGCGTGAGATAGCCGACCGGGGCAAATTTATACAGGTCCAGGTACTTGTCCCTCGATTCCTAGAGGATCAGTTGTGTCTTCCTGAGCTCATCAGCCTGTGTCTCCAGTTCGACCTGGTGTACCCATAGCTCATGGATGAGATGCTCGGTGGTCTGCCCCGAAAGGCCGGCTGGGGGGGTTGCTTTTGTTTCTTTCATGATTTTTTCGGCAGACTCCCTCATCGAAATTTTATATGGCTCATTACCCTTTATTTTCTTCTTTCCTGCTGCCATTTAGTCCCCTTTCCTCCTGCCGTATACAGGTTCATGTCCATTTTTTGGAGGTATGGTACCGGTGATATCTTCCATTGCAAGAAGGATAAGCCGGGTAAAACCCGTTCCAGCGAAGATCTGCTGGGCATTCAACATCATCACACGGTGCCCGATCCGGGGGAAATCATGATCGACGTCGAAATTGTCTAAATGTTTCTCCTTCGGTAACACTTCCTCCAGCAGCTCATGAAGCTGGGGGATGTCCCACTGAAGGTCGCCGAGCTGGTAGATCACCTGACCTCTCGTCTCTTCAGGGGTTACCTGGAAGGTCTGGTAGAACGAAGCACTGGCCGAGATCACTTCTAAATTACCGTTTAGAACGACCAGCGGTTCCCGGACTGTGTCCACGATGCCCTGCGCATAATCGCGGGCGGACAGGGCCTCTGCTTCGACCTTCTTTAACGCAGTGATATCGGAGAAGGTCAGCACCACGCCGTCGATCACGTTCTCGAAGGTCCGGTATGGCATGATGCGGACGAGGAACCATTCATTACCGGTTGTCTCAACCTGCTTCTCCCTGGGAACGAGCGAGTCAAGGATCACCTTCGCATCGGAGATAAGGTCCTCATCTGGAATATTTGACCTGATATCGGATAGCGGGCGTCCGATATCCGACTGTGCGAGCGGGAAAACTCTTACAGCATCGCGGGTAAACCGCCGGATAACAAGGTATTTATCTAAAAATATCGTCCCCACATTGACGTTTTCAAGGAGGTTTTTCATATCGTTCTGGATTGTGGTGAGTTGCTCGATTTTTGCCTGCAGTTCCGAGTTCACGGTCACGATCTCTTCATTGACCGATTGGAGTTCCTCTTTTGAGGTCTCAAGTTCCTCGTTCGTCGATTGCAGCTCTTCATTGGTGGACTGTAGTTCTTCGTTCGCGGACTTCGGTTCCTCGTTTGCTGCCTGCATCTCCTCGATGGTCGCCTGCAGGTTCTCCTTTGTGTATGCGAGGTCCTGCTCCAGTTCTTCTATATGCTTTGCCGTCCCTTTTGCATTCGGCCGCTTTTTTGTCGGTTTCTCCTCGGGCAGACTATCCCTGACGTCCTGAAAACTGATAAGCAGCAGGGCCCTCGAGACGTCCGGGTCGGCCAGTGGACGTATCGTTAAGTCGACCCCGTGGATGCCGCCATTCGTCCTCACCTGCAGGTCTTTAACGGTGACCGGCTTCTTTTCCCGGATCGTTGCAAGGATAGCGGACCTGAGGTCGACCGGTAGCCCTTCCCGTGCCATATCAATCACATTCGTGCTGATCTGTCCCTGGGCAGGCTGCAGGTACTTCCCCGTGTCACCATGCACGTAGATAATATTTCCTTTCTCATCGGTAATGACAGACGGGGGAGCATAGGATTGGAGGAGAACACGCTTAGTGAGCTCGGCAAAGTTTGTCTTCTCCCTGGGGTTTGTCGCATATTCCGGTCCAATTCCGGACCTGCCACTTGTCCATGCAAAACGCTGTGCCAAATGAGTCCGGGCGGATTCGCCAGAAGGTTTCGGCGTGTACACTTTCCACTTCCGGTCGAGCGGTGCAAAAAGGTCGACAAAATTCCCGATGCCCTCTGACGGGCTCAGGAACAGGACTCCCCCTGGCTGGAGAGCATAATGAAACGACGGGATCACGCGGTTCTGCAGTTCCTGTTCGAGATAGATCAACAGGTTCCGGCAGCTGATCAAGTCCATTTTAGTAAAAGGGGGGTCTGTGATCACGTTCTGGATGGCAAAGATGACCATCCCCCTGATCTCTTTTTTTATCCGGTAACCGCTCTCTACTTTGGAAAAAAATGCCTGATCCGTTCAGGCGAAACATCGATGGTGATGTTTTCCGGGTACATGCCTGCACGGGCTGTTGCGATTGCATCGTCATCGATATCGGTCGCGTATATCTGGACCTTATACTCCTGCCGGGTTCCCACCATGAACTCACGTAATAGCATCGCAAGAGAATAGGCTTCTTCACCCGAAGCACACCCCGGTACCCATATCCGGAAGGTGTAATTATCAGGTTTCCCTTCGAAAATCCGGGGCAGGTCGACCTTTAGCAGGGCTTCGAATGCTTCAGGGTCACGGAAGAAACTGGTCACGTTGATTAAGAGTTCCTTGAACAGGACCTGGACTTCGGAAGGGTTCTCCTGGAGGTACCGGGCGTATGTATCGATATCCCCGATGGCGTGCACGACCATACGACGTTCAATACGACGGAATATCGTGCTCTTCTTGTACTGGGAAAAGTCATTGCCGGTCCTGGACCGGAGGATGATGATGATCCGGGTCATCGCACTGGTCACGGCAGGGACCGGGCGGGGTGGCGGCACCTGGGTATGAACGATGGTCTTCACATAGGTGACCAGTTGCTCCGTGATCTTATCGACCGGCATTACATAGGTCGCAAGCCCACTCTGGACAGCACTGCTGGGCATCCCGTCATATTTCGCGGTGGCCGGTTCCTGGATGAAAGAGACCCCGCCAGCGCCGTGGACTGCCCTGAGCCCGAGCGTGCCATCCGACCCGCTACCCGAGAGGATGACGCAGATCGACCGTTCACCCTGGTCCTCTGCAAGTGACCGGAAGAACGAATCGATGGGCATCCGTAGTCCCCGTGCCTGTTCAGGGACGCTCAGGTGGAGCGTGCCATGGAAGAGGGCCATGTCCCTGTTGGGCGGGATGATATAGACATGGTCCACCAGGAGGACCGCCTGGTCCTCAGCCTCGTGTACCGGCATCGGGGTGATCCGCTGGAGTATCTCGGAGAGCATGCTCGCATGGCCCGGGTCGAGGTGAGGGACCAGGACAAATACCATCCCGCTGTCGGGGGGTATTGTCTTAAAGAAAAGTTCAAATGCTTCGAGCCCTCCGGCAGAGGCACCGATCCTGATGATCGGGAAACCAGGTTTATCGGCTGTGTGTGGAGTGGGGGCAGGAGATACCGTTGAAGATGCATCGGTATCGGTGTCGCTCGCGGTAGTCTGCTTTTGTTTTTTCATCCGTTCCTCCTACTCACTAAATTAATACCGGGCAACCGGGTGCAAAATGGTCAGGGGCAGGTCTGGATCGTTATCTCTGCGGCCTTCCTGGTATGCTCGCGTGGAATGCACCCCGAAACGGGGGAATCTGACTTTGCCCATAGCGTTTTTGAGTTGATATCGGACTGATTCAATGAAATGTAGAGAATATATGACAGGAAAATGAACGATTTATACCATCTTAAACTTTTTGGTTCATCAAACCCACAATTTTATGAAGTCTGTTTACCGCAACATATGGTATTCATCCCATCGGTAACGGTTGAACTTAGGCCCGAATTATCGGACCATTTTGTAGCATAGGATGTATCGACACACCCCGACCCATTTGACCCCGTTCTCGTTCGTTTAAATCGCCCGTATTTTACCCGGATTGTCACCAGGGTAGGATGTATGCTATTGAGGTCGTTTTTTTCCCATTTTCCGCCTCAAACAGGTCTATATTGGCAGGTATTTTTTCAAATGCCAGAAACATCACGAGTTACAGACCGGAATAACCTGTTGTCAGGCTCTAATTATACAAAAAGGCCAATTTCCGGGGTCATAACGGAATGCCACCCATTAATGCCGGTTTTACCTCGAAACCGGACTGACGAATAACCTGTCAGCCTAAGTGTTATTGGGATTTATGATCTTCAGAGACTCTTTCTGCTATTGAATGTGAGGCTGACAACGATTTACCTGTTATTACCCGGTCCGACAGAAAAGACCATTGTTAAGGACACAAAAATCTGACGCCTTCATTTGGCTTACTACAAAAATATGTTATCACGGATGAAGTCTCTAACCCCCGGCGACGTTTCAGTATGCGTTAGCGGTATTTTTCAACAGTATTCTTATTTTTAGATCTGTTTTCCAATTTCGGTGTTCTGTCGTTTGATTTCGTTTATCCGGGAAATTTACTTCTCGAAACCTTGAATAAACTATAATTCATTAACTAATCATCAATGAATAGATACATCAATAGAGTTTGTGGACACAAATAAATGATTTAATAATAATACTAAAAGTAGATTCAGATTCAAATCCTTTAGAAGTTCCGGGGGTGATGAGCCAGTTGAAATTGAAAATTAGATTAACTAATAAACGATGTGCTGAGCCTGATTAGACCATTTGAGGTAAACGAGGTCTTGAGCTTTTTGCAGTCTACGATGTATTGAGCTCTTCGAACATCTTTTGTTGGGACTCGTTTTGCATATCTCCCGTACAGGAGGACAAGTGTAACCTGTGCATTTCCTGGACGCCTGGAAGATACTGTCAATGGCGAAGTAAAAATCCATCGGTACAAGATGGGTGACAACCAGGAACGGATGAGGTTGCTTATTTATTCTTCAGAAGAAAATATCGGTAATTTGAGGATATTTATATTTTGTTCATGAGGTGATGACCCGGCCTGGGTAGATGTGATTAGCTCCCTAAGCGTTTGTACCGTTTATTCGCTTCTTCAATCGTCATTAATTCGAGGATTGTAACCACACCCCGAGACGATATATCAAAGAAAGCAGCGTAGGGATGGGAAATATGCATCCGGCAGTGTCCGTTCTATAATAATTCTACATCAGGCGCGGTATATGGATCTTCAAGCTTGAAAAGGTGAATTTTGATGATTCGTCGATCCTTTTCCGGCAAGGTGTTAATGTACTTCAGCACCCTCTTTTCAATATCAACTCTCACGACGCATCTCTTCTTTTATCGCCAGGTGTTCAGGATCACTATCTAGTGGAACAAATTCTCCGGTTTTGGCAATCCTGTCAAGATGTGCAATAAAAAAATCGCATTTCCGGTTCTTTATTACACGAGCGACGACATCCCCGTATCGTTTTCCTGGTTCTTTTATTGACATCAAATCCCGTTTTGTAGCAACCGATACCAGGACTTTCTCGGTAAGTGGAGTACTGTTCTTTGAACGGTTCATATTTTCCCTTTTAGACCAAATGTACCGTTGATGGTTAACAATATTATATTTCGCATCGTCAGAACAGCATAAACAATTTGCAGCTAAAAGCACGAACACTTTAAACCTGATCAAAGGAGATTAGGTAAGCTCCCTGCGTTTCGAGTATGCGCAATATAGCTAATATTTTCTATTTTCTGAATCGGGTCAGGATTTAGATGTGATGGCCATTTAGTCACAGGAGAATGTCATGGGGCCACACCACCTCATCTTGCCGGACAAGTCCGTCGCATACGGACCAATCTGCACACGCCTGCGGAGACACTCCATATCGTTTGCACTTTTTGAAATCCATACGGAGATACTTCACCGGGCCTCAGCCGGTATCAGGGATTTTCTCTTTCATAATCCCGATGCCAGGCTGCCGGAAAGGATGATACTTTTCATCTATCTGCCAGCGTACTGCATAAACAGTTGCAAATCATCAACAAGTTATTATTTGCAAACAAGGTAACCCCGTAGAGAAATCCGGACACCTGCCCTGTCACATTACGTCGGAAGATAGATCGTGTAATAGCCCTTATTAGAGCAGGATTCCCATCAGTAATCATGGACACAATCAGACAGGATACTACCAGATGGGGTGAGGACAGTGCCAACCGGCGAATCCGGTGAGGATAGCAGGACCCGGTTTGAAACGATGATCCGGGATACCGGGCGGGAGATCCTTGACCGGAGAGAGCAAAACGGGGTGTGGACTGTCTTTATCCGTCAGGGGACCTACCTTCTCTTCATAATGCACAGAAACGACGAGAAGTTCATGTCGGTTGTCTTCCCGTCACGGTTTACGAATGATGATCTGATCAGGAACATCAACACCACGTTAAAGGACCCGGAAACCCTGGCAAAATTCCAGTTTAAACTTAAGAGAGTCATCTCCACCCCCTACTCGTCATTCCTCATTCATACGAAGGACGACCTTTTTACCGGGTTTGATACGATTGCAAAGGTCTATCCGTTTGAACCGGAATTCTGCCTCCGCGAACTCGAACATGCGTTCGGGGCCGTAGTGAACTCCGGTATCGTTGGACTTGCCATGGTGGCCACAATCCTGGGTGAGACCGGACTGGAGCAGCATTTGGGCGGTTACCAGCCGGATTCTCCGGCAGAAGGCATGTTCAGGTGACCAGTCCCGGGGGACACGGGTCCCACCGATACCCACGATACCGGGTTATCTCTGGATCTGGCCTGCATTAACCGATAAAACATTAAAACAAAAGCAAACCGGCCAGGCGGAGAGGAGAAGATTATTCCAGAACGGGATACATGGACAGACGGCCAGTCATCGGTCGCTCCGCCTGGTAACTCCCGGGTTTCTTTCAATTGGCAGGGATTTTCTCCTGGGCATTGACCCTTGACAAGTATCGGTGCAACCGGGTCCAATATCCCCTTCGTTCCTGGAGATGTAACAGTCGGTACATACGTTATCGGGAATTGAAGTGAACATACTCGGGGTCCTCAAAAAAATTATGTATCAAAAGTTATGACATCAGGATATCATTACTTTCAAATAATGATGACATCCTGATGTAATGATGGTGTCAATCGAAGAGCTGGAACTGTTCAATCCCTGGTGGACCAGGGGGAGCGTACCCCCGGAATGGACACAGGATTACAGAAGAAAACTTTAATTCCCGATTGGACCTTACATGAAAAGGCAACAGATCCTTCTTAACTACTGCCTGGGACGGGTTGGGAAGACCACGATGATGGTGCAGGTCATTTCGAGCCTGCTTAAATTCGTACCTCCCCGGCACATCCTTTATTTTTCATTCGATGAACTGACAAGGGTCAGTAAAAGAGGTACTTGAGACCTATCAGAAGATGGTTCTGCACACCAGTTTCGAGGATTCCACGGGACCGATATACATATTTTTTGTGAAATCCAGAAACAGAATGGCTGGGATGTATTCGATCAGGATATTTTATGACCTCTATCCCCACATCAGGTTTTTTTCTTTCAGGTTCAGCCCCGGCAGGTTTAAGAAAACGATCAACGGGAAGTCTGGCCGGGCGAATCCTTGATTTCTCCTTACTGCCACTCTCATTTGAAGAGTTTCTTCTACATAATGGAAAAAATACCGTCATGATAAAGAAAGATCCGGAACTCTGGAAGCAAAAGATCATCTCCCGAATTTACCGGTAGCTCCAGTACGAGCAGTGGGCGGAGCTGGCACGGGAAACGGATGAGGCATTTCTTAAAAAAATACTTACCTAACACGATCATCGAGGTGCGTTATCTACCGTGACCTTACCGAAGAATTCGGGATAAAAGACATTGAACTTCTCAGAACGAGCATTATCCTGGTTGGAAAAAATCCCGGGATGATCCTGGAAGTCCAGCGAGATTTCAAAAAATTCCTCCAGGGACCAGAGGACCGTTGCGAACTATTTTGAATATATAAAATAAGAAATGCTCCTTGAGTTTGTCTACAATTACCGTGGAGATCTGCATCCTTAATTATAATCCTCAACGTTCAAAGGGCAATTTCAGAGTGATTGGGAACTGTCAGCGGGCACCTGAGAACATGCCTGAGGTGGATATGACTACATTTCTGATCAATAACCGTCTAGCCTATTTTACCGAGGGCTTTTATGATATCCTTTCCGGAAAGAACGGAGAGTTTATCCGTCATATGTCAACGGCAACAAAAGTTTCTTTTACACCCGGGCGGTGATAAAGGGGAATACCATCACTGCAAGGGCACTGAGATGAAGTTTTTATCGCTTCGGCGATATTCTTCTTTGCTTCCTCCTCGGTTTTCCCCTGGGAGATTCGAGCCCGGTAGAGCAGGCACGGTCACGATATACCAGCCATCCTCATCCTGTTCAATCGCAATTTTGAATTCCATATCTGCTCCATGAATTGTACGTAGATAGTTGGTTCCGATATTAAAATGAGTTGATGGTATCGGTCCTTCCAATCTTTTCCTTCTTCAGCGTCGAAATCGAAGTGATCAACTTTGAGTAATATACTAACCCATAGTTATTTTATAGCTAAAAGTTATAACTATGTAGTGATACTGCCTCCGGGCAGAATCCCAAAAGTAGACCTTTCCCGGTGGGAGAAAGAGGAATCCGATGAACACGGGCAACAAAGTGGGAATCCCGCAGAAAACAGCCAGAATAAGGAAAAAGCACGGAGCTGATGGCATGAACAGGAACGTGATTCTGTTGTTCCGGATACAGACGAGTTGTAAAGACCGCACTTTGCAGGAAGGACCTGCCGGATATCGACAGTACGAGACGCGTATCGGGTACAGGCATGGTCCGGGGATCGGAATTGCCAGGAGAGAAGGTTGAAATGGATCATACGGCAAGGTTTGAGGTCCATTCGGTGCAGAAGCAGTACCCGGAACCGGACGGGATCCCTAATGATGCGGTCCTGGTATTGGTCCGTGACGGAAAGTTGTGCATCAGAAAAGGCAGCACGCCAGCCATCCCTGAAACGCAATCATTGGATCTGCCGGCAGAACTCGGTAGGAATGCCCAGTATCTCGGCCACCGGGGACCAGTTCCCTGGTACGCTATTGAGGTTCCCGACGACCAGCCAGTACCCGAAGGACGGGCATATTCCGGTGTACGCGAACTTGTCGGTCTCATCCCTGACGAGGACCTTGCCATTGCCGGGCTTGCGCTTGGGATCATCGATTATGACCGGAACACCAGGTTCTGCGGGAGGTGCGGTACAGCAACAGCACCTGCAGGGACCGAGCGGGCCAAAGTCTGTCCGTCCTGCCACCGTGTCATATATCCCCGGCTGTCCCCGGCGGTCATCGTACTGGTAAGAAACAACAACTTGGCCCTCATGATCCGTGGAAAGGAAGCGGTGCCCGGAAGGTACAGCCTTATAGCAGGTTTTGTCGAACCCGGCGAAACGATCGAACATGCCGTACACCGAGAAGTCCATGAAGAGGCGGGGATTACGATTAAAAATATCCAGTACCGTGCTAGCGAACCGTGGCCATTCCCTGATTCACTCATGCTCGGGTTCGTCGCCGATTACGACGGGGGAGAAATTGCCCCGGATGGCATTGAGATCGAGAGTGCCGCCTGGTTTGACCGGGACCATCTCCCGGACCTTCCACCAAAACTCAGTATCACCCGTGCACTTATCGATGACTGGGTAGCCGCCCGGTAATGATCGATTGCCAGAAGAACAGAATCCACAAACCACGAATTACATCAATAAAAAAATGGTGAAAACAGATGAGAACATTAAAAGTTGTTGCACTGAACGGAAGTCCCCGGAAAGATGGCAACACCTCCATCCTGGTCCGGCATATCTTTGACGGACTAGAGAACGAAGGCATAGAGACGGAGCTTGTCCAGGTGGGCGGGCAGATGATCAGGGGATGCACAGATTGCGGGAAATGTTTCGTGAACCGGGACCGGCGGTGTGCTTCTACCGACGATATCGTCAATGACTGCATTGAGATGATGATCGGAGCCGACGGGATCATCCTCGGTTCACCGGTATACTTCCTTGATGTCACGTCCGAATTAAAAGCCCTGATTGACCGTGCTGGTTTAATTGCCAGGGCAAACGGCGGGCTCTTCCACCGCAAGGTTGGGACTGCCGCGGTTGCGGTGCGAAGATCCGGTGCGAACCATACTATCGATACCATGCTGCATTTCATGCTGTACAGTGGGATGATCGTCCCGGGAGCCCCGGTCATCGGCATCGGTTATGAAATTGGAGATGTCAGAAAGGATGAAGAAGGTATCGCCAGGGCAAAAGAGGTCGGAAAGAACATGGCATGGATGCTGAAGACGATCGCACGCACAGACCAGGAGGAGGACGTCTGATGAAAATACCAAAAACAACACTCGTATATTTCTCACCTACGGGTACAACGAAGACGGTGGTCCGGGAAATTGCACGCGGAATGAACCATGGCGATGTGGAGGAACTGGATATCACCCGGCCGGATGCAAGAAAACAGCCATTAGAAACATCGGAACATGACTTGCTCATTATCGGAGTGCCGGTGTATATGGGAAGAGTACCGGCATTGTTAACCGGATGGCTGCATTCACTGAGAGCTCATCATACACCGGCGGTTTGTGTTGTCGTGTACGGTAACCGTGTGTATGAAGATGCTCTCCTGGAACTGAAAGATATCCTGGCCCGGCGTGGATGCAGACCGATCGCCGGTGCAGCGTTTATCGGGGAACACTCATTTTCCAATGACAAAACACCGACTGCCAGTGGTCGTCCGGATGGCCACGACTTACACCTGGCAGAATTATTTGGAAGAGAGATAGTAGAAAAATTCCGGTCTGCATCATCAGCCGACCAGATTTCTGAGGTGAATATACCCGGGTGTCATCCGTACCGGGGAGATTCTAAGCTTTGGACTGTTGATTTTATTGCGGTCAGCGATGAGTGTACCCAGTGCGGGTCCTGCGCAGAGGGATGCCCTGTTGGTGCGATCAATCAAACAGACAGCCGTACAATTGACACGGAAAAATGTATCACGTGTTGCGCCTGCATCAGGCACTGTCCCAGCCATGCAAGGATCATGAAACCCGGCCTGGTGATGGACGCTTCGTTGCGTTTACATACCTTGTATCAGGAGCGGAAGGAGCCGGAATTTTTTAAATGAAAAGTTAACACATTGGAACCTGTTGAAATCTGTAGAACCAGTGATAATGTAACAATGGAGTAATCGGAGGGGAAGAATGGGAATAGCAGACAGGAGACAACGGGAAAAGGAGATGAGGAGGCTTTCAATCCTCGATGCAGCTGAACGGCTCTTCTTCTCTCGGAGGTACGAGGATGTCTCAATGGACGAGATCGCCCGCGAGGTCGAGCTGAACAAGGCCACCATCTACCTGTATTTTAAAAATAAGGAGACACTTTTTGCGACCATCGTGCTCAGGGGCGTCCTGATCCTACAGGAGAAATACATCGAATGCATGGAGAAACAGGTCCCGGGCATTGAGAAGGTAATCATGATGGGCCAGGCCTATTACGAGTTTTCGAAAGATTTTCCGGATTATCAGCGAATGATCCAGTTTTACGGGTCTGAACGTTTTTCTAAAGAGAACCCGTGTACCGCGGAGATCGGAAAAGGGTATGGCACCTGCCGGATGATCCTTGCAGATGCGGTGAAGGAGGGGATCGATGACAACACGATCCGGTCTGATCTCGATCCATTCCTGACCTCGATGTACCTGATGATCTCCTTTATGGGCATTTTGTCCATGGAAGACAAGTGGAAGCTGGTGATCGGGACGGCGGGGTTTTCCTATGAGCAGTTCACCCGGGAATTCTTCCGGTTCATCACTCCTGCAATTTCTCCAGGAAAGACGTTTGACGAAATGAATGGCCAGGGTCCTGGATCGGTCGGCCTCTGATTTTTCGGGCTGATGCTGCCTGAAACGAAAAAGAAAAAAATTAACTGGCCTGTTGAAATTCTGATCCGGTAGTGATAATTTTACCGGTCATCTGGATCTGCATCTTCAGTTATTTGATTAAGACGGGCATTTGGGGACCAGGATCCGTGGATGAAAGCCTTTTCAGGATATGTTTTCCGATACACGGACCTCCTGAAGAGATCCGGGTGGTTTCACCCGGACCGACCTTTTCTGTATCCGGATGGATACGAGTCCGGAAGACACGATCTGATACTGAAACTCGTAGAGGATGATGGCACCCGACGAGGTTTCCAGTTCAGTGATAAACGCCCCGGTCAGGCCAGAAACCACATGCCGGCGATGATGTCAACAGGTGAGCACGATCCCTGCCTCTCAACGGTCCCCATCTACCGGTACACCCGGCAACGTAAACCAGAACGTCGTTCCCTGCCAGCCCCTTCTGACTCCACCCAGATCTTCCCGCCGTGTATCTCAATGATACGTCTCACAATGGCTAGGCCTACCCCGGTACCAGGCTCACTGACTTCTAATCGCTCAAAAAGCGTAAAAAGCCGGCCCTGGTATTCGGAGGCGATCCCGATACCATTGTCCCGGACAAAAAATACCGGCATTTTCTCATCGTTCAAAAAACCAACTTCTATCCTGGGTTCAGGCTGGTTCCCATGAACTTTACCCCATTCTCAATCAGGTTCACCATCACCTCACGGAGCCCGTTTTTATCACCATGTACTTCCGGCAGATTTTTGGCAATCGTAATGATCACATTCCGTTCAGAGATCGGTATCGGCATCAGCCCCACTGCTTCCGTGGTGACTTCCGTCATGGAGGCGCGTTCTTTTGGCCCGATGACCACGCCGATCTTAGAGAGTTCCAGGAGCGAGTCGAGGAGTTCCTGCATCTTTCCAGCGGCATTTCCGATCCTTGCTAGGTCCTGGCGCAGGCGGGTGATATCGCCCACTTCTGCATCATGCTCGACAAAGCCGAGGAATCCACGGATGGTAATAAGCGGGGTTTTTAAATCATGCGAAGCGGTGTAGGCAAACCGCTCGAGCTCGGCATTTTTCTCATCAGTGATATCCGAGTACATCACAAATGAACCCGCAAACGTCCCGTCGGCAGTGGTAACGGGTGTCGCAGATACTAACGTCCAGAGTATGCTGCCATCTTTCCTTTGGAACTGTCGTTCAAAATGATCGCTTCCGCCGTTCCGCTGCGTTGTTGTCCGGACCGCATCGTCGGCCAGTTCACTGCCGGGCATAAAAAAACTACTTTTCCTCCCCATCATCTCTTGTGCGGTATATCCAAGCAGCTTTGCCATACGCGGGTTCGCGTATCTGACGCAGAAGTTTTCATCGAGTTGCCAGATGCCTTCTTCCGCCGTTTCAACAATACGGTGATATTTCTGCTCGCTCTCATACAGTGCCTCTGCAGCCCGTTTATACTCGGTGATATCTTCGATCGTGTTGTCGAAATACACCTGGCCATCTCCGGAGATCTTTTTTGTCGAACCGATGCGTGCCCAGATAGATTTTCCCCGAAGAGTCCTGTACCTGACCTCCATCATTCTGATAAAGCCCTTTGCCAGGACCTCATCACTTATCCTGCGGCGTTCGCCTGCATCTGCATAGCGGTCAACCGGGCTGACGGTAAGTAACTGTTCGCGGTCGTCTACTTCGAAAATCCTTACCGCTGCCGGGTTCACCTCGATAATCGCCCCCTCTGGTCCTGGTGTAGAACGGATAATCCCGATATTGACTCCCTCGAACAATTCACAGTACCGCTGCTGTGCCACTGCCAGCTCCGCCTCGGCCTGCCTCGTTTCAGAAACATTTATGGCAATACCCATAAACAGTTTCGGGCTCCCGGCCGGGGTGCGTTTTATGATCTTTCCCCTGGTGAAGACCCAGGCCCAGTCCCCATCCCTGGTACGGATGCGGTGTTCGCTCTCGTACACCGGGCTGTCCCCCCGGATATATGCCTCAGCCTTCGGTATCCATAGCTGAATATCTCCGGGGTGATGGTAGGACATCCATTCCTGCAGCGCGAAAGGCAAATCGCCGGGAGTATACCCTAACATCGTGTGGAACCGTGCATCAAAGCGCACTTCGTTCGTCTCGATATCCCATTCCCAGACTCCGGCGTTCCCCACGTCCAATGCCAAGATAAACTGGTCTTTACTCTCCCGTAGAGCTTCCTCCGCCCGTTTCCGCCCGGTGATGTCATTCGCATAGATCCGGACGGACGAGAATTCCGGGGTGAAATACACATTCTCCCGGAAAACCTGGTCCCCGATCTCAATCTCCCGTTCTTCATGAAGTGATGTGGGAATGGCCCGCCCATCCAGCCGGTCCCGGATGTCTGCTGGAATAAATATACGGGGATCTATCTTTCCAATCGCCTTTAACGATGTGATACAGGCAGGGTTTGCATATACGACGGCCCCGTTTACGTCCGCCTCGAGGATTATCACCGGGGTCAGTTCAGGAAACGATGCAAGGTGAACCGCCCGTTCCTCTACCCGCGACCTGTCCGTGATATCCCGGAGAACGACCATCTTCGCAGCCTGAACGCGGCCCCCGGACAAAATTTCCCCGACAGATACCTCAAATAACCTCCGATTTGGCCCAGATCCAACCGCGATTATGCCTGGCTGAGGGCCTGGCTGTCCAAGGTGCACCCTGAGTTCTTCGTACTGCTGCAGGCATTCTGTGGCCACTCTCCCCACCCCGGTGGACCGATCGAGTTTAAACAGCCGTTCTGCCGCAGGATTGAAATCTGCCAGTCTGCCATCGGGATCGATGACCAGCATCGGATCACCCATCTGTTCAAAAAGGGCCGTGCGGGCAATCGGTACAATATTGATGAACCGGTATTCAAAGAGGGTAATTGCCAGCAGGATTCCGGTGAAGGCGAATGTACTCGGTGCCATATTGTACCCTTGTACCGGGGATATCCCGAATGTGAATAATGCGTCAACAATTACCGGTATCAGAATGGCAATCAAAAACAGCAGGGCCTGTCGCGAATAGAGCCGCGGGCTCCCGAATATCACGTGGAGCAGGAGAAGAACAGTTATCGCTTCCATGCAGTAATTGAACGGGAGATACATGGCGGAGCTACAGATGCCGTTCGAAAATCCGACCACGGAAAAGCCCGCGGATGTCTGGACCAGCGAATAATTATACCGGAATAATGTGTTGTATTGCGTGGTGAGAGCCAGAACGACCGTAACGGACGGGATGACGAGAAGAAGCCCCAGGCGGCGCCTTGTGAGCCACAACCCGCGTCCGGTGAAAAAGATCGCGATCAAAAGCTGGGACAGCGGAATAAATGAGATCGCCATGAAGCGTACCTGCATGATGAGGACCTTGAATGGCAGGCTATCGCTGCAGATATCAAAAATAACGGTCATGCACCAGGCAGCACAGATATACATCAGGATTTCAAACGGGAGCTGGACAGGCTGCATCCTGAATCGACGGCTGTATAGTCCGAAGGCAACATGAATGAACATCCCGATGAGAAGCAGGATCACAAACGGCCACGGAATCATAATACATCACCTGGAGAACCGTTACAACAACCGGGGTTCACCCTTCGCCCGGCCGGAATAACCCAGAAGATAATGGCATCCGATTCGCACCAGATCATTGGTATGTTGGATACGGTTCATATCAACAATCCGATAGCCGGAGAAGATGGGACCAGTTTTATGATCTTTCGAGTACGACCGGATACCATCTGCCAATTGTATTTCCAATATGCATCAGCG
This sequence comes from uncultured Methanomicrobiales archaeon, assembly GCA_903819595.1. GTDB lineage: Archaea > Halobacteriota > Methanomicrobia > Methanomicrobiales > Methanospirillaceae > CAIKOD01. The sequence continues at coordinate 20,620 of CAIJED010000301.1, forward strand.
ATGCATACTTGTTTGCACTGAGCAACACGACGACACCGGTGGCAAGGCTGATCACCCACATTTCAAGAATCAGGTTTGCTCTGTATCCGAATTTAAATTCTTCATAACGGCGGTTAAATCTAATATTCCCAATGCCAGGCTGTTTTATTGGGTTCTTAATTCATAGATACACTTCGCGGTATCATACAGGAAACCGGGAGATATTTCATGCCTGTTTCTTAATCACCAGGTACCGGCCTGTATATCCAGGTGCTCCTGATCGGTACCCTGAAATGCTCCCTGTTGCCCCTGACCCGATCATCATGATCATGCTCCCGTTTGTATGTTCCTTCTTGCAGCAGGTGAGGTAAGGCGTTGATACAGGGGTAGTTTCGTTGTTTTCCAAAATCTGCCCATGTTGTTTGTGCGATTGGTCCTCCCTCCTCGCCCCCCGATGCGAAAAATGGCGGTTGGATACCATACATTTTCACCGGAGAACCTATTTGATCATCTTTATTTTACCTCGTGCATATTCCCCGGCTCCTTTCAATAATGGCGATATGAGGATATTCGATGTGAGGATATAATAGGGGAAAAATCTCTTATCTGATTACGAATATGAGGTGGAGATGATGACAAAACTGGATGATTTCCTCGGCCCGCTGCATGATGGCGTATGGGAGGTAATCGTTTCGAAAGGATCGGTCACCGAGCCCCTTGACCCAGGCTGGGTTAGATCCCGGATTAATGTGCCAACCCCCGGGACCATCGCCAGTTACCGGAAAGGACAGTACCATGTGCATGAACAGGAGGCAGAGTGGCATGTCCACCTGGACAACCATGACCCCAGGGTCCACCCCTACCTTCACCTGATCGACGATGCCCCTCTTCTCCTCATGATCGGGGACACCGTGGTCACCCTTATCGCCGGTACACGGAAAAAGACCGGTGAGGAATCGCAAATTCTCGAAGACCAGAAGAGGTCCTGGAAAGAACTGGTCCTGATTGGTATTCTTCTTATGCTCGCCGGGGTATTTATCGTTTCGTACCCCCTGCTCACATTCATTGGGATCACACGACTTCTGGCCCCACTCGCGATAATCGGCCTTGGGATCATCACGTCCTGGAGCGGGTTAACATTTCATCCCATAAAGGTCCTTCCGGGGGGCCTCCTGTACCGGGGTATCGGGATTGTGATCGCGGGAGTTGTTGCATTTTTGCTGCCCCTCGGCCTCTGGGTGTCATTAATCCTTGGAATACTGGCACTATGGATGTTTGCGAGTGCCGCACTCCTGCTGTTCCGGGCAAGAAAAGGTCGTGCTGCAATTCCTGAGGGCTTTAATAACAGGGTGATCATTGCGATCGTCTCACTCCTGCTGGGAGCATTCATACTCCTGAATCCGAAGGGCATGCTGGAGTTACTCATGATGATCATCGGTGTCATCGCCTTTTTGCTCGGGCTGATGCTGCTGGTGAACGCTACCAGGCTCCGGGCCATGATGAAACATCCGACCCTAAGTAATTGTGTAATATTAACATAAGCAATTTAAACTTAAACAATCAATAACTCATATGGATTCGGACATATCAATTAAGGCCAGATATCTCAAAATAAAGGATCACCTTGATGAACGATCTCTACGTGTTTGGGTTGGAAACGAAGCACTAGCATTAGGCTGGGGCGGTGTATCAAAAGTATCACAAGAGACGGGGGTATCAAGAAATACAATTGCCAAAGGGTGTGAAGAGATTGGATCCCTTCCTTCAGAAATAATTACTGGAGAAACTAAAAGGATCCGTAAAGTTGGTGGGGGCAGGAAAACTTCTATACAGAATGATAATGCCCTGATACATGATTTGTATTCAATTATTGAACCGTTTGTTCGAGGAGATCCTATGTCACCCCTTTTATGGACAACAAAAAGTCTTCGAGATATCGCTGATGCGTTAGAGAAAAAAGGGCATTCCGTCAGTTTTCGGACAGTAGGGACTATACTACATGCCTTGGATTTTAGTCTCCAATCTAATAGAAAGACCCACGAGGGAAAAACACATGAAGATAGAGATGCCCAATTTTTACATATTTACAGTCAATGCAATAAGTTCATCAGCGAAAATCAACCGGTAATATCAGTTGATGTAAAAAAGAAGGAATTGATAGGGAATCTTAAGAATAATGGAAAAGTATGGCGACAGAAAGGCGACCCAATCGAAGTCAATGTATATGACTTCCCTTCAATGTATTCAAACGCTATCCCGCATGGAATATATGATATTGCCAATAATCAAGGATGGATTACCGTTGGGATAGACCATGATACATCTTCTTTTGCTGTTTCGAGTATTCGTAATTGGTGGAGATATCTTGGATCAAAAATTTATCCTGATTCAAAAAAATTGCTAATTACAGCTGATTGTGGGGGAAGTAATGGATATAGAGTTAGATTATGGAAAAAGGAACTGCAGGATTTTGCAAATGAAGAAAATTTAGCGATTTCAGTTTGTCATCTTCCACCGGGTACTAGCAAATGGAATAAGATTGAGCATCGTCTGTTTTCATTTATATCAATGTCCTGGAAGGGTCAACCATTAGTCAGCTATCAATTCATGATTAATTTAATTTGTTCAACTAAAACTCGAACAGGGCTGAATGTTCAAGCAATATTAGATGAAAATATGTACCCTCGCGGTGTTAAGATATCTGATGACGAGATGAAAATGATAAATTTAGATCGTGATCAATTTCATGGCGAATGGAATTATACAATTTCCCCAAATTGATTAGCTTATTATTTCACGGACACTAAATGCAACCCCGGGCAACAAGATCGAAGCAACAACCGACCCTTCAATGATTATACAGGCGGATTTTTAGGGATTATCGCCGTCCCCACTCCGGTTACGAAGGCAAAAACCCGGATATGGAGCCGGTTGAATCTGCATCGAAGATCGTCGGGCA
>CAIJED010000302.1 GCA_903819595.1 uncultured Methanomicrobiales archaeon
ATGAGAGTGGCGTATCAGAGATCATCAGCGCAGTACTTGCAGTAATCCTTGTCATCGCTCTCGCGTTTATCGTTGGAGCTATCTTTCTCGGGTGGGGTCCCGCTCCAGAAAACTGCGTATATCGTCACCCAGGCAACACCCGTCACTATCACAAATGCCTCCGTAGTCCAGGTATTTATGTCGCAGGGTGAGACCGTCTCGCTCGCCCCCGCCACGACATCAGGGTTGCCGGTGAAATTTTCCTTGACGAACGGGTCAGCCACCTATAATTTTATCCCTTTACCCGGGGCCGCTTCACAAGGCTGGAAGCCGGGGACATCCATCGTTTTATTCAGGAATACATCCGGCACATGGGTTTCCGATTCCACTGCACCTGTTCAGAATAATATTGGTTTTTCAAATGGCACGTGGACCCTGACTATTATTGATGCAAATTCAAATACCATCATCGCCCAGCACACAGTCAACCTCATCGCAGGTGGAGTGCCTGTACCTGCCTCACTCCCTGTTGCAAACTTTAGCGGAACACCCCTGGCAGGGAATGCACCACTGATTGTCCAGTTCACTGACACCTCAACGGGCACCCCTACCGCATGGAACTGGAATTTCGGGGATAATGACCCGACTAATTCAACCTCCAGGAACCCGGCCCATCGGTATACGGCGTCCGGTACCTATACTGTGTCGTTAACAGCAACGAATGCCGCCGGCAGTAATACAAAAACACAAACGGGTTATATTACGGTGACGGCACTGCCGGGGTTCACCGTTGAGGCCTGGATCAAGTGGAATATTGTCCCGAATCCCGGCAGTGATACGACACGCAGATGGGCAACGATTGTAGTAGACGGTGACAGTGATAGCAACCGCCGGTACCATCTCGAGCACAGTCAAACAAATTCATATTTTGAGTTTGCCCGTGAAACCAATTCAGGAGGTATGACATACATAGAATCGACCACCATCCCATCAGCTGGATTCTGGTATTATGTTGTGGGAGTCTACAACCAGACACCGGGAACGATGGCAATCTTTGTGAACGGTGTCCAGGAGTACGGAGTAGCCACGGGGAGTGCCGACAGTTCCGGCCTTCGGCCGTCACCTAATCTGTACCAGGTCGGGGGGCCGTCGGGAATTACGTTTAACGGTCTTACCCACCAGCGCATTTTTGACGGGGAAATCAAGGGACTAAACAAGTATGAAAGGGCACTGAGTCAGGCTGAGATTACTGCCAATTTCGCTAAAAGATTCACCCCGGTCACCAGTTTCACTGGCACTCCTACCTCAGGCACCGTTCCACTCACTGTATTTTTTGTAGATACTTCTACCAATACCCCCACATCATGGGTATGGAACTTCGGTGACGGATCAAGTTCGTCCACGCAGACTCCCTCACACACCTACAACGCAATCGGGAACTACACCGTCTCCTTGACTGCAACCAATGCAGACGGTAGCGACACCAAAACTCTTGGTAACTATATCACCGTTGTTTCGCTCACTCCCCCGGTGGCCAGTTTCACTGGCACTCCTACAACCGGCACCTATCCACTCACCGTGTCCTTTGTAGATAATTCTGCCAATTTCCCCACATCGTGGTTGTGGGACTTCGGTGATGGATCTGGTTCATCCACCCGGAATTCTTCCCACACCTACAACGCAGCCGGGACCTATACCGTCTCGCTGAATGCGACGAATGCCGCCGGCAGCAATATCAAAATTCAAACCGGATATATCACGGTAACGACATTACCGGGGTTCACAATTGAGGCCTGGGTAAAGTGGAATACTGATCCCAACCCGGGCAGCAATACATCAAAAAAATGGGCAACGATTGTTGTTGATGGTACAACAGACAATAATCGCCGGTACCAATTCGAGCACAATTCGGATAATACAAAATTCGAGTTTGCCTTGGCAACGACTTCGATGACCGGTAGTGGTACCTGGGTGAACAGCATCCAAACTACTCCCGTGATCGGGATATGGTACTACGTAACCGGTGTCTATAACCAGACGCCAGGTACCATGGCAATCTACGTAAACGGTACGATGGAGAGCTGGAAAAATGTTGATAGTTCGGGTCTCCGCACTTCATCGGGTAATTACCAGGTGGGAGGACCTTTAGGAATTACGTATGCCAGTACCGCCCATCAACGCATTTTTGATGGATATATCAGGGGACTTAACAAGTATGAACGGGCAATGAGCCAGGCGGAGATTACCACAAATTTCGCCAAAGGAATCCCACCATCTTAGCATGCGCCGCTGCGGGTCAGATTCGTGAAATTTAGTCAGCGGGAGAAACCGTAAATTCTGGAATTTAAATTTCCGGGATGGGTTCATGATAACAGGCCCAGGACTGGGCTACGTAAAATTCAAGTTTCGGGACAAAATTGACCTCGCGGTAGCAAAGATCTCTTCTCCATTTATTCACCTTATATCGCATAATTTAAGCCGAATCCTTATCGATACAACAACCAATTCCCCTTAGAACCATAACCGGTATTCAACCACTAATAAACAACACCTACCAATTATGATGAATGCAAAACAGTGAGAGCTCCATATCTGAGATCGTCAGCACGGCCCTCGTCGTCCTGCTCGGTATCGCTTTTACTGCCATCAATGGTGCTATTTTTTTCGGTTGGGCAGTCTCGTTCCAGAAAAAGACCAATATCGTCACCCAAGCGTTTCCTACCACGATCATGATCACGAATGCCAGCATCGTCCGGATATTCATGTCACAGGAGGAACCGCCTTGCCAGCCCCGGCCATGGGACCCGGGCTGCCGGTGAAGTTTTATTGACAAGCGGGTCGAGCGTTCATTGCCGTGTTTCTTCAATCCTAATGATTTGCTGGATTTCTCTTTTACGGACTGGAAGTTTGTTCGTACTTTTGTCCCAAAGAATGGTGGCTTTGATACCAAAATACGCATGAGAAAGGACATCGCAAAACCCTGCAATTTTTCGTCAGTCAATATCCGGGTACTGTTCTTTGAGATTATCGGGGAGATTCTTTATCGCCTCACCGATAACCTCAAAATTTCGAATTACCGCATCCTTCC
>CAIJED010000303.1 GCA_903819595.1 uncultured Methanomicrobiales archaeon
CTTAGCTGATGCACTTCATTTAGAGTGGGATGCGGACTGGCTTCTCATAAGTGATTGGCTTTTTGCTTGAGTTCAGGATTCCTATGAGGGATTCAATATGTGGTGCATCTTCCAAGATTAGGTCAATTTGCTGTAATTATTCGACATTTTTATCAAAGGTCCGGAATGGGAAATAAATGGCAACAAGGGAGAGAATTTAATTACGAGCATATAAATTTAGAGTAAGCAACTCTTGTAAAGGTATTTCATGGTCAGGGTCTACACGTTGGCTTCCGGAAAAGGTGGAACTGGAAAGACTACGGTGACGGTTAACCTCGGGACCTGCCTTGCGCAATTAGGAAAAAAGACATTTATCATGGATGCAGATATCGGAATGGCGAACCTTGGCCTTGCCCTTGGCCTTGAAGACGTTCCGATCACACTTCATGAAGTCCTTGCCGGAAAAGCAAAAATCAGCGACGCAATTTATGACGGGCCTGCGGGTTTGAAGGTGGTCCCCAGTGGTATTTCCCTCCAGGGGTTCCAACAGGCAGACCCGGAAAAGTTAAAAGATGTCTTAAAGGAACTGGTCAACCTCTGTGAGTACCTGCTGATCGATGCACCCGCGGGTATCAGCCGGGACGGTGTTATTCCGCTTGCGATTGCAGATGAAGTGATTCTGGTCGTGAATCCAGAACTTTCTTCAATCGTGGATGCACTCAAGACCAAAATCCTCACCGAGGTTGTCGGTGGCCATGTGATGGGGGCCATCCTCAATCGGGCAGGAGTAGAAAAAACGGATTTTGTCAGCCAGAAGATGGAGAAAGTCCTGGGAGTAAAAGTGATCGGGATAATCCCGGAAGACCCGAATATCCGGAAAGCCGCCTCCTTTAAAACCCCCCTGGTGATCAAATACCCTGATTCCGACGCATCTATTGCTTTAAAGAGGATCGCCTCAAATATTGCCGGTATTCCATTCAAAGAGCCCCCTTCGGAAACAAAAGATGGGTTTGTGGACCGCTTCACAAAGGCCCTGTTCAGAGGAAAATCATCATAGGGATCCGAGGCCCAAATCATCCCATTCTCCCGGATGATCGTTACACCAGGCTGTTTTTCCAGTTGTCATTCCAACGCAGGATCAGGTTGTTTTCCGGCAACCGCAATTGGAATCAACGGTGTTCAGTTCCCCCCGCCTGTTAAAAACACGAATGGCCCTGTGCCGCCCTCCCCCTGGTAAAAGGCCGACAAAGACAATTCTGCTCGCGCCCTCTCCGTCCCAGGCCTTTTAAAAAAAACGGGCCGTGTTGGACAGGTACCTGCTCTGCTTTCTCGTTATCGTGAAGTCGCAGCACGTGCGGTGTTTTGATTTGCAGTTCTATCTTATCCCCGGACACGGCCCATGAAACGGAGTCGAAATAATACCTGTTGTCAGGCGTGTGGTGCACTGGCATGAGGAATTCTCTTTCTTGCCGTGAGAGGGAGTAACGGCTTCACTGCGACCAGGAGATAGGTATTTTCCATTCTTTGCTTCATCGCAGTCCATGTTGGCATATTGGGTCTAAAATCAACGATATCACAGGTTCGAAAAATGAATACTTTGATTCAATTCCATGGTTTATTGAAATTTCCCGGTCTTATGCGGGTTGTTTTACGATCCCATCATCTGACAGAATTGACATACCTGGTATTTTTCGGCCCTCTTTAGTCACCCGATCTCAATCGTCTCTTCTCTTCCACCAGAATGTATCGTGATAGGAAATATCCTGATTTTCCGGTCGTGGTCCATTACCACGCAATCATATTCACCGAACAGCACCCTGAAGTATGCGATCCCTTCCGATGTAGTCACATCACTCCCGATGACCTGACCCTGTTTCCTGATTGATACATGCATACCGGACTGGGGCACAGCTCCTTTTAGAATTTTTACCGTAAATGCGCCTGTGCCTTCATTTCTTCTTTCAATGGTTGGCATTGGTATGGATACATTACTGGTTAAGTGGCTCCGTTCAAAAATCCGGCACAGGAGGATATAGATCTCAATGACATCGTGCTCAACCGGATGAAACGAGAATACCTCGTTTCCTTTCAATAGATAGACCGCCTTATCACCCAGTAGAATACCTTTTTTTTCTATCTCAACGGCACCTTCGGGTTCGCCTTTCTTAAAAAGGAGATACAGGGTCCCAATACCGATATCGGCCACTCCAATCCCGCTTTTTTTCTCTTCATCTGCAAATTTTTTGAGATCGTTTAATTTCGAAGAATATACTGATGTGGTGGTATTCACCTGCTCACTGAGAAACTCGCTGATCTCCATTCAGAATTCACTTCTTCAATTGAGTTCGCCCGGAGTTTTCGAAGAATCTGCCCCGGCAACCATGATAATCTGCGGATACAGGTACCGGTACATTGTCCGTTCTCCTCTCTCCTCTTCTCGTATTATATTAGTATATTATATTGATGTATCTCCCGGTCATCCTGACCACCCCCAAAACCAGGATTACAGAAATTCTATGGATGTCAGGCACCCTCAATGCCCGACGATACACACCGTACAATGATTTGCTCTGGAATAGGGCAATGCCCGGAGCCGTGATTCTTTAAAAAAACACCATGATTAAAATGTCCTGGTACAGATATGCAGGTACTACCATGATCCTCGTCCCACTCATCATTAGCGTCATTGCCGTGGTAATAACACTCTGTTATGCATCATATCTTGATATTATCGATCGGAGAGTCCCGTTTAATACATGGGTGCCACTCCTTGTAGTCGGCATACCGGGGGCGGGACTGGCATTCCTTTCTTTTAACGACGGATTTTTGCTCTTCGCAGGATATGCCGGAATCGCCAGCGCCACCCTGTTACTTGCATATTTCAATAACCGCGAGATCAATTCAAAAAAACAGTTATTCTGGCCGGTACTGGTCATTGGCCTCCAGATCCTTACAGGGTTGTATTTTATTACTATCGGGATAACCAGCATTTTTTTACTGTCCATCGCTGCAGCATTTCTTTTTTTATGCGCAACATTGCTCGAGTATCGTGGCAGGGAAAACCTATTCACCGATACATGGCCGATCATCTATTTCCTGATGGCCGCATTTTCCTGGATGTACTATGGCATCGCTGTCGCAGGATCAGTCACATATGTGTACCTTGGTATGACCGCAATTTTTTGCCTTCTTTTTTACCTGTTTGCAATCCTTCGCCTTTTTGGCGGAGCGGACGCCTGGGCACTGATGTTTATCACGCTCACCATTCCTTTCTTTCCCTTCACACCGCTTTCCGGCTATCCTCCCATCGCATTTTTCCCTTTCACAGTTCTCGTCAATGCAGTGATTTTCAACCTCATTGCCCCCATCTCACTTTTATTCCTGAACCTGTACCGTGGAAACAAGGCACCATTACGCTACCTGTTCCTCGCGTACCCGGTAGACGGAGAGCAGGTACAGAATTCATTCGGATTTATTATTGAAGAGATCAGAGAGACAAATGGGACGATAGAACGGCGGTTTCTGAAACTTGGGGAGGCACTAGGGTCCCTTATGAAGGGGGGGAAGCGCATTTATACAAAAGACCTCAGATTACATCCCGAACAATATTCCCATGAAATTTCATTGTATAAACAGGCAGGAAAAGTCTGGATATCATATGGGGTCCCGTTCATTGTCCCTATCACAGCCGGAGTGATATTCGGGATTTTTGTCGGGGATATCCTGACGATCTGCCTTAATTTCCTCGGAGGTGTCTAAAATTATGCTGCAATTACGTTACCAGGACGGTCTTATCCCCGTCGTTGTCCAGGACCAGACTACCCGCGAAGTATTGATGGTCGCGTATGCCAACCCGGAAGCAGTCGAACTCACTGCCAGTACCGGGTATTCCCATTTCTATAGCAGGAGCAGGAAAAAGATATGGAAAAAAGGGGAAGAAAGCGGACATGTTCAACGGGTATCGAGGGTCCTTGCTGACTGCGATGAGGACTGCCTCCTCTACGAAGTCATCCAGGAAGGGGCTGCCTGCCATACAGGCCATATGACCTGCTTTTTCCGAACACTTGATGGAAAAGAGATATCTGGGTTAGTATTTGATCCCGCTAAGGTATATGCTAATAAAGATCAATGATCAAATATATAAGCGGTGATATTTTTTGAAATTAGTACCAGATACTAGTGTCGTCATAGATGGTCGCATCACCTCAATGATAAAAACCGGTGAATATAATGGCGCGACAATAATTATACCAGAAGCAGTAATCGCAGAACTTGAAGCACAGGCGAATCAGGGGAGGGAAATAGGATTTTCAGGTCTTACCGAACTTCAGGCACTTTGTAAACTGGCTGAAGAAGGCACAATTGAATTAAAATTTGTCGGTGTACGACCTACACTTGAGCAGGTCAAGCTTGCTAGTGGTGGCGAGATCGATGCACTCATCAGGAACGTTGCTATAGAACATACGGCCCGGTTCATCACCAGCGATATTGTCCAAGCCGAGGTAGCCAGGGCGAAAGGCCTCGACGTTCTGTATTTAAAGCCACAGGTAGGTGATTTCACACCGCTCGGGATTGACCAGTTTTTCGATGAGCATACCATCGCGGTTTACCTGAAAGAGCGCGTGCCTCCTGTCGCGAAGAAAGGTACGATCAACGCGATGAAACTCATCCGGATCCGGGATCAGCCCTCAACAGAATATGAATTAAAATCGCTTGCACAGGAGATCCTTGAACGTGCAAAACGGGACCCTGACGGATTTATCGAGGTGGAAAAACGTGGGATCACGGTCGTGCAGATTGGCTCCATGAGGATTGCGATCGCCCGGAGACCGTTTAGTGACGGTATGGAGATCACGGCAGTCAGACCCATCGTGGATATGGCTCTTGACAATTACCAGAGAGCGAACGTGATCAAAAACAGGATTACCGGAGAAAAGAGGGGTATTTTAATTACCGGCCCTCCGGGAGCCGGGAAAACGACACTTGCGCAGAGTGTGGCGTCGTTCCTTGCAGATAACGGCTTTATTGTAAAAACGATGGAAGCACCACGGGAACTTCAGGTACCTGACCATATTACGCAATATACAATGCTTGAAGGGAGCATGGAAAACACGGCTGATGTCCTGATGCTTGTCAGGCCCGATTATGTGGTGTTTGATGAGCTCCGTAAAAATGAGGACTTCCGGGTATTCGGGGATATGCGTCTTGCCGGTATCGGCATGGTCGGAGTGGTCCATGCAATCGGCGCCCATGATGCACTCCAGCGCTTTTCAGACAGGGTAGATTTCGGCGTCCTGCCGCAAATCGTCAATACCATTATCTTCGTCGATAAGGGTGAGATCCTGAATGTCTACGATGTCGAATTTACCATAAAAGTACCAGAAGGGATGGCCGGCGAGATGCACCTGCGTCCGGTCACGGTGGTCCGGAACTACGAAACAGGGAACCTTGCATTTGAAATTTTCAAATATGAAGGCGAGACCATTGTAATATCGGCACCAGTCCAGCCGGGAGCAGCAGAAACACCGTTGAAAGTGCCAACTGTTGGAAAAGAGGACGGAGACCTGGGCTGGAAGAACACGGAACGCGAGATACAACGGGAGATAGGACGATATTCAGACGGTGCCATCGATGTCCGGATGCTTTCTGACTCTAAAGCTGTTGTCTACATCGATGACAAGGATGTCCCTGCCGCAATTGGAAAAGGTGGAAAAAATATTGCAGCAATTGTGAACAAGGTTGGTATCGGAATAGATATCAGGCCACGGGGAGAGGCCGAAAAGCCACAGCCCGCACAGGTTGCCGGTGAAGAGGAACTCCAACTGGGGGGCGGGATAAAAATCAGGGTCGACAAAAAACAGCTGGCAATCATTTCTCCGGACCAGGCTGGTAAAATTGTTGATGTATTCGCGGGAAAAGAGTACCTCTTCACGGCGACAGTCAACGAGACCGGGGAGATCCACCTTGGCAAGAACAGTACCATTGCACAGGAAATGCTGAAACGGTACAACCAAGGGGATATCATTAAGCTAAGGCCAGTATAACCCGGTAACAAACCTAAAAAAATCTCAACATAATTTTGGTGATATTGTGAGCGAATTTGATATGCAACAGTTCGAGTCCACGGCCGGAGAAAAATGGGAACAGGTATTTGAAGCGAACCCTTCAGACCGTCCAAAATTTTACATTACGGTCGCCTATCCCTATCCAAGCGGGGCGATGCACGTCGGCCACGGGCGGACTTACATCGTTCCCGATGTAATTGCACGTTTCTGGAGAATGAAAGGGTTTGAAGTGCTGTACCCGATGGCGTTCCACGTGACCGGTGCACCCGTCATTGGCATTTCCAAACGTATCGCACGTGGTGATGAAAAAGCCATCCACCTGTACCGTGATCTCTACAAGGTCCCTCAAGATGTGCTTGAGCGTTTCACCAATCCTCTCGAGATCGTACGCCATTTCAGCGAAGAGTACATGAGGGTCATGAAGAGCTGCGGGCTCTCGATTGACTGGCGGCGAAAGTTCACCACGGTCGATCCGACCTACAGCAAATTTATTGAATGGCAATGGAAGCACCTCGGTGAAGGAGAACACGTGGTAAAAGGCGCTCACCCGGTCAGGTATTGCCCACAATGCGAAAACCCGGTGGGAGATCATGACCTCCTCGAAGGCGACAAGGCAGAGATACTAAAGTTCACCCTTGTCATGTTCCAGTATGGGGACTCGCTCATCCCGACCGCAACACTTCGGCCTGAAACCATCTACGGGGTGACTAACCTATGGATTAATCCCGCCATTACTTATGTCAAAGTTAAAGTTGACGGCCGTACCTGGATTATCAGCCAGGAGGCGGCAGATAAAATACTCCTCCAGGACCATACGGTTGAGGTGATGGGGAAGATCCCCGGGACTTCCCTCATTGATCAGAAGGTCGTTCACCCGCTCTGTGGGGAAGTCCCCATCCTTCCTGCTGAATTTGTCGACCCCGACATGGCGAGCGGGGTGGTGATGAGTGTCCCGGCTCATGCACCGTTTGATTATATCGCATTGAGGGACCTCCAGAAAGCAGGGAAATACACGACCATCCAACCGGTACCACTGATCACCGTGCCCGGATACGGACAGGTCCCCGCAAAGGACGCAGTGGAACGGCTGGGAGTTGAAAACCAGCTGGATTCGAGGATGGATACCCTGACCCAGGAGGTCTATGCCGCAGAATTTTCATCAGGTAAACTCTATGATGCCTATGGGGGCAAACCGGTCCGGATTGCCCGTGACGATGTAGCCGCGCTGATGCTTGAACAATACGGGTCCGTCGTCATGTACGAGTTTGACAACCGTACTGTTGTTTGTCGCTGTGGAAGTCGCGTATATGTGAAGATCCTTCATGACCAGTGGTTCCTCCAGTACAGCGATCCCGCATGGAAGGCACAGGTATCAGAACACTTACGCGATATGGCCCTCGTACCACCGGAAGTCCGGGTTGAGTTTGAAAGAACGGTTGGCTGGCTTAAAGACTGGGCATGCACACGGCGTGTTGGTCTGGGCACCCGCCTCCCATGGGACCCTGCCTGGCTGATTGAGCCGCTCTCAGATTCAACCATCTACATGGCCTACTACACGATTGCCCATCGAATCCGTGAATTTGCTCCCGAGATTCTCACCCCTGAAGTCTTTGAGTATATTTTCCTTGGAAAGGAATCTCCAAATCTCCCGGAGCGGGAGAAACTCGGGAAACTCAGGGAAGAATTTCTTTACTGGTACCCGTACAACTACCGTTTCTCGGCAAAAGATTTGATCTCCAACCACTTAACCTTCCAGATATTCCACCACGTCGCAATATTCCCAAAACCATCCCTTCCAAAAGGGATGGTCGTCTTTGGCATGGGACTGCTGAACGGGGCAAAGATGTCATCGAGTAAAGGGAATGTTTTTCTCCTTGAGGATGCAGTCCAGGAGTTCGGTGCAGACACGGTAAGGATGTTCCTGGTCGGCAGCGCCGAACCCTGGCAGGATTTTGACTGGAGAAACGAACTCGTAATCTCAACCAAGAAGCAGATCGAGCGGTTATGGAACACGGTTATTGAATCTTCAAAGGCCACAGAGGCGGATTGCGGCATTGACACATGGCTGATCTCAAGGCTCCAGCACCATATCACAAGAACTACTGAAGCACTCACGAAATTCCAGACACGGCAGGCCTTACAGGAGGCGTTCTTTAGTGTGGAGGCCGACCTGAAATGGTACCGCCGCAGGCTGCCTGATGGATCAAAAGGCCATTCATCATTAAAAGAACTCAGCTCTGTGTGGATCCGGTTGATGGCCCCGATAATCCCGTTCACTGCAGAACAATTGTGGTCTGAAACTGGTGAAATGGGACTGGTCTCCTTTGCCCCATGGCCGAAAGCAGATGATTCCCGCGTTTACCACGAAATCGAGCTCGCAGAAGAGTTGCTGCTCCGGACGGTCGAAGATATCGAGTCGATCATGAAATTAATCCAGTTAACTCCATCTTCACTGACACTGTGTATTGCACCCGACTGGAAATATGATATATTCAAAACAATTGCCCGCTCTGATGACCGCAGCCAGGTAATCAGGGAGATCATGAAGGATGAGGGCATGCGGGCACGTGGAAAGGATGCCACCGATGCGGTAAAGCAGTGCACCACCCTGATCCACCGCCTTCCTCCCCAGATTGTGGAAGCTCTTTCCGAAGGGGTGCTGGATGAGAGGGATATTTTTGACCAGGCGAAATCATTCCTTGAATCAGAATTCGGGATACCAGTAACGGTTGTTCCAGCAGATCCCGGGAGATATGCAAAGGCCGCGGCAGCATTACCGTTCAAACCCGCGATCGTTATTGAATGATACTTGGCATACAGACCATTATTTTTTTCTCCCAGAAGCCCGGTGTTTTAATCCCGGGGCCGGTTCTGTTCATGGCAGAAATCCGTTTTACGTGTGACTATTGTCCCGTATCGTAACATCTGGCGGTCTCCCTGTAAAACCCTGGGTCTCCTTGGATAGTTGGCAGATTTGCAGTTATGGTTCCAAAAATCCCGGGTAGCAACAGTACCACATTGCCCCGTCATTGAGAAGGGGCAAATATCCAGAAAGTTACGATACAGGTATCAGTAGTGTCAGGTCCAGGAGAAACAGCGGATCAGGGGGATTTTATACGAAAGAGGTCCCCGGCATTGTCACCCCCGTGTACGTACGACCTGTTCGGTTTCGTGTTTACTCATGTGTGAAAATAAGGGAAAATTTCCCCTAACCGGGGAGATGGTATGGTCTGGACGGGAGAATTGGGAGGCGGGTTATTCAACTGTTTTTGCCTTTTTAACCCTTTCTTTTGTTGAATAACCAGTAATCGCATCAAGGTATTTTCGGAACCGCCTGTTAGTATCCAGGATTACCTCATCAGAAACCTCAAGATTGGACTCGGTCCGGATAATAACGGATTTGCCCTCCGCCCCAAGGGTGGCCTCGAGGACCTTGAGGGCCCCGTAGCTAATCTGGTAATGCCCTTCCATATTCTTTGGCTCGACATCAAAGCATTCCTTGAGTTGTTCGACCATTGTTGTCGACAAATTCCTGGAAAATCCCCTCTTCACTGGGTACTCTTGCATAATACTTTTTAGTAAGGTCGTATATGTTAATCTAATGTCACCAGAAGCCGTGTTTGATATTAAGATA
>CAIJED010000304.1 GCA_903819595.1 uncultured Methanomicrobiales archaeon
CGATGACGATCCCCGGCTTTTCAGCGAAGATTGTCACCTGGGTACCGAGTGGTGTCCGGACGAGGTCCATGCCACCGTAACCGGCACGTTTGAGTTCCTTGACAAGGTGTTTCTCGACTCTGGCCCTGCGAACGCCTTCTGCAACAAACTTTCTCTCTACTGCCATTCATTCCACCTCTTTTACTACGATCTCGATGTTGACAGTCTCCCGTCTTTTCGGAGTCGCACGGCCCATCGCACGTGGGAAAAATGCTTTCTGACCACGGCCACGGTTTGCAGATGCATGGACAATAACGAGTTTCTCAGGGTCAAGACCTGTATACTCTGCATTCTTCTTCACCGATGAGAGCAGGCGGATATACGCAAGGGAGGCCTTCTTCGGGTAACGCCCTGCGTCCCATCCCTCAAGACCACGCTTGTGAGCTACATCCCGGTTGAACCGTTTGAACGGTATGGCCTTTTTCTGGGCGACTACCAGGTTTAAGTAATCAATCACATCATCGATATTCCGATCCCTGATGTAACTTGCTATTTCAATGGAGTGCTTCGGTGATATCGGAAGCTCGTTTGCTTTTCCACGGGCAATATTGTTCCCGGAAATCTCCTGTGAGTATGCTATTCTTGCCATCACGATCACTTCAGCGGGACATATTTACTCGACCTGGTCGCACCGATACCGGCACTTCCGTGGGCAACTTTTCTTCGTGTCAATGCAAACTCACCAAGACAATGGAAGACCGATTCCGGCTGAAGTTCAACGTTCATGAACTCTTTGCCATTATATACCTCGATCTCCTTCCCCAGCATCTCGGGCATGATGATCATGTCCCGGAGGTGAGTCCGGATCTTTTCATCCCCGGCCCTGAACCTGGTAAGGAGGTGTTCCTCACCGCGGCTCAGGCCTCTTTTAATTTTACGACGGGCACGGGATGGCATCACGGGGAGGAGCTCACTGATTGCCATAGCCTGGAGTTCCTCGACCCGGAAACCATGATAGGTGAACTCCTCACGCCGCCTCGGTAACCTCTTCTGAGTTTTCTTTGCCATAATTTACCCCTCACTTCCTCGCGCGGCCGGTCTGCCTCGCCGCAACATGCCCTACAGTCCTTCCCGGGGATGTCCCACGGGCGACAGTCTTCGGGCGACCCGGATGCTGGTGGCCGCCACCACCGAACGGGTGATCAATCACGTTCATCGCAACACCCCTGACACGAGGCCAGTTCGATGCAGTGTTCGCCATCTTGTGGAACTTATTACCCGCAGTCACAAACGGTTTTTCTCCACGGCCACCACCAGCGACAATCCCTACTGTCGCACGGCAGCGTGAATTGAACCATTTGGTCTTTCCACTCGGCATCTTCACACCGACCTTGTCTTCCGCCTTATCCACAACAATTGCCTGTACACCACTTGCACGGACAAATTTCCCACCATCATTGGGTTTCGCCTCGATGTTGCAGATATAGGCACCAGTTGGAATCCCCGACAGCGGAAGGGTGTTTCCATTCTTCACTTCGATATCGGACCCCCACGCAACATCATCACCAATACCGATGCCTTCTGTGACCAGCATATAGACTTTTTCCCCACCTTCAAGTTTAACAAGGGCAATTGGGCAGTTCCGCGCCGGGTCATGTTCGATGTCGAAGATCGTCCCCTTTGTGGTCACTTCCACGTTGCCCACATGCTTGAGGGCCGCCTTGTACCGGTGTGAAGGTGCCCTGTATGTCGGACCGCCTTTTCCACGGGCCTGGGTAGTTATTCGATGTCCCATTTTTCACACCTACATAATTCCTAGCCGGCTGAGGATTTCCTCGGCGGCCTTCTCATTCGTAAAACTCACAATTGCCTTCTTCTGGCCGTGTGTCGTCATTATTGTCCGGACGCCGGTCACATTCTGTTCGAAGGTCTTCTGGATCTCGCGCTTGATCTGATGTTTCGTCGCTTCGTTGGTGACAATGAACTGGAGCTTGCTATCCTTATCGAGCATCATCATTGCCTTTTCTGTAACGAATGGATGTTTCAGAACCATTTATCTCCCCTCCAGCATCTGTAGTGCCCCTTCAGTCCAGACTGTCAGACGACCCGCCTGTGAACCAGGCGCCAGAAGTTCAGTGTTGAGCTGGTCAACCGTCACGACATCGACACCCGCAAGGTTCATCGCTGCACGGAGCGGCTGTTTTGCGGTTACAATGAGGAGACTCTTCCTCTGCTTGTACCGACGCCCACGCATCGTACCACGGCCGGCACGTACCTTCTTGCTCGCCTTTGACCGTTCTATATCCGCATAGACTCCGGCATTTGTGAGGGCGGTGATGACCTCGGTTACCTTGATGAGTTCCTCAAAACGGTCTTCCAGGACTACGGGGACTTCCCCTTCATATCGGTGTCCTCGACCCCTGACCAGTTCCGGGAGTATGCTGGCGGCAACTGCTGAACAGAAAGCCTTCTCCTTTTCCTTCTTATTAATAAATTTTAACAGGATTTTCTGTACTTTAGGTGGATGTGCTTCACGGCCACCCTTTGCCTGTGGGACTTTTGCCGCACGTGAACCGTTCCTGATACGAGGGACATGAGACATACCACGGCCACTTCCCCAGCCTACTGCGGAAGATCTGATTCCAGCATAGGGGTGTGTACCATGAGGCTGCCGGCGGGTGCTCTGAAGTGCCATTACGGCCTTTCTGATGAGGTCCGGGCGATATTCTTCATCAAAGACCCGGGGAAGAGTTATTTCCCTCAAAACTGTGCCATCGAGTGTTCTAACGTTTGCTTTCATCTCTCTCTACCCCTGTTTGCTCTGAACGCTCATGAACTCGATAACCGGTAGACGTACATGGTGCTCGCCCTGCCTGATTGCCGGCCGGATCCGTATAAGCCTCTTTACCGGGCCTGGAATGGACCCTTTGATCAGTACGTACGGGCTTTTCAATAGTCCGTAATGAAGGAACCCGCCTGCCGGAGTTATATCCGCAGCGTTGTCCCCCATTTTCAGGACGCGCTTGTTAAACTCGGTACGCTGCTGGTATCCCAGCTGACCCATCTGTGGGACCTGCCACCGGATGTGATGCGGGGTCCATGGTCCGAGGGTACCAACGTGTCGCTTTTTCCCGCCCCGGGAGTGTTTTCTCTTCCTGAGTGAAGTACCCCACCTTTTCACAGGGCCCTGGGTACCTTTTCCCGTGGTAATCGCAGTGATATCTGCATATGCACCGGGCTGGATGACGTTGTTGATCTGTACTTCCTTTCCGAGGAGACCCGTTGCAAACTCGTACTGCTGTTCAATAGTCCCACCAGATACTTTCGTCTCCATCAGGTCAGGGACCTTTTTGGGAACTCCGGTAAGCCCGGCTGGAACCGTGTACATCAATGCAAAGATCTCGGCGACCTGTCCTGCGGCAAGGGCATCTGCAATACATTTCTTTGCTGATTCGCCGGTGTAGTCCTTTGGCAGGTTGATCCTGCGACCAAGGTTACTGTCAAGCTCTTCTGCCCATACTTCACAAAGGGGACGTTTTCCATACGTATCACGGAGGTAGGCACGAACCGCTGCAACCCTCATGAAAGGAACTTCGATAATGGTCACTGGTACCATGATGTCCTTGCCTTCCGTCGGGCTGTTTTTGTGATCGTCCACCATGACAACATGCGTCATTCCCACTTTGTAACCTGCAAAACTCTGCAGCAGGGGAGCCCCATTATATTCCGGCCATGACTGGTATTTTGGAATCGGACTCTTTGCACGCTTTCTGGGGCTGTATGCAAGAGAACCTCTGCGCGGCCTGTTTATTTTTGGCATGTTTCAATCAATCCTTCGTTCGCATTTCGTGACCATAACACGGGGTTTTCCCGTGACGATCGTTTTCGGAACTCCCTGGTAACAGGTGTCCGTTCTGGACTTTCCGGTAAATACTCACCGGATCCGAGACTGATGTGATGCTCCACGCTCAGTACTGATATAACCCGCGATCGTTCATATTTCAGACCTCGTCTCTTCTGCAGATCCCCCATCGCTGGGGAAAAACATCAGGGATGTGTCCTTTTATTGGCCCTCCAATGGGCCAGGCTGGTATTACCAGGCCACCTGTCTCGCGAATAGATCCTGATATTCATGTGTCCCCTGAAAGAATAACCGTCGTTTCAGGGCGGGCCGTTCTGGTAATCGTCCACCCTTGACACACTCATCAGATCCAGCTATGTCAGCCCGTTGTGAATGAATCCACAACTCCTTCTCGGTAACTCCCGTGGGAGTTACTCACCTATGAGAGATCATATCGCCCCAGGAAAGTTCAGGCGTCACCATCAATGACAATCTGCACCTTTTGTGCACGATATTGCCATATTCAGGAGAGACCTGCATCCTGTTCTTCGTCAAATCCTCATATAGGCTTCCATTATTATTGGTTGGATACAAATATATAGGTATTGTAAGGAGGCCATTTATTAAAAAAAGGAAGGGTCCAGGTACCCGGTTATACTGGAAACGTCACACTTATCCGAAATATAATTCGCCCTCGTCGTTGATATACACCTCGATATTCTCACGTACATATCTTGCCTTGAACCGTTCAGGAGTCGACTCCCTGATTTTATTAATCAGGGAAATCGTATCATACTTGACTTTTATACCCAGCTTTTCTGCTTCCTTATAAACGAATGGGGAGACTTCAAACAGGTCAGTACCGGCCTGTATAGTACACAAGTGAGTGGCATCAAGGGTATACAGAAAATCGAGGGTATCTTTCGCACGCCTGATATTCTCCATTGCGGATTTTTCAATCGTGCATACATTTGCCTTGGACGTCTCGATAATATCAGCAATCTGCTGCTGAGTCAGCCCCTGCTTCCTGTATCTGAGTACCTCTTTCTGACGGTCGGTGAGCAACCCCTCTTTCATAGCAGGTTGTTTTGATGACAGATAATTAAACGCTTTCGGTTAACTGGTAACCAACCTATCATAGAATGTATAGTTGAATTATCAGATTCCGGATGAAAACACCTTTGGGTCGAGGCAGATTTCAAAATGTTTATATTTGTAAGGTCATATAAACCTCTTATAAAATTTTTGAGGTGTAAACATGGTAGTTAAAGTAGGAGTTGCGAAATTAGGCAACATTGCAAGCGGCGTAATGGCCGAACTTCTTCTCGACGAGCGAGCAGACCGTGAGGATATGCAGACCTTTATGGCAACGAGCGGTACAAAGCTCCAGCCTGAAGATATTGATCGTGTTGTAACCAATATGAAGGCATGGAAGCCAGACTTTTGTATTGTGGTCTCCCCGAATGGTGTCCTTCCAGGCCCGGTCGGTGCCCGTGAACAACTCGCTGCGGCAGGTATCCCAGTAGTCGTTATCACCGATGATGTCACCACGAAGAAAGAATGGGCAGATCTCAAGGAAAGCAAGTTCGGTTACATCATCATGAAGGCAGACGCCATGATCGGTGCTCGCAGGGAGTTCCTCGACCCGACCGAGATGGCCGATTACAATGGTAACCTTGTAAAGGTCCTCTCCCTCACCGGTGCATTCCGTAAGATGCAGCTCGCACTGGATGAAGTGATCAACCAGGTAAAGGCCGGTAAGAAGGGTGCAGAAATCGTTCTGCCAAAGCTCGTCATGACCTCAGACAAGGCAGTCACCGGAGAGTTTTCAAACCCCTATGCACTTGCAAAGGCACGCGCGGCATATGAAATCGCATCTGCTGTTGCAATGGTAAACGTAAAGGGCTGCTTTATGACGAAAGAATGGGAACAGTATGTCCCGATTGTCGCAAGCGCCCACGAGATGATGAGGGCTGCAGCAATCCTCTGTGACGAGGCCCGTGAGCTCGAAAAGGCAGTCGACGGCGTAATCCGCAAGCCACACAAGAAAGACGGCGTGCTTGTTTCGAAGACCAAGCTGGTCTCAAAACCAGAGTAAATCCAATTTTCTCTTTTTTTTAGTGCTCTTCAATCCGGCAGGTCTGCCCTGGTTGACTAACCCAAAACCGACGTTGATCTTTTTTTATACAGGGCTGGAATAGAATTAAAACCAGGAATGGCTGGAATAATCTGAAAATTAATGCTATTTGGGTGTCCTGTACCACGCCCCAAGGTCTTCAGGGAGCGTAAGTATAACAGGTTCCAGATGGAGCCTTTCCATGAAGGCGGAATCCGCAAATGAACTGACGTTTGGATTAATCCTCGAAATAATCGAGCAGAATGCCCTGAACCCATGGTCTGAACCGGCCTTATCAAAAAACAGTGACAGGTTAAAGGCATGAGTACCAAGTTTGCGGTAGAGACCAATGACAGACAGAATACCATCGATAAGAGTATCCAGATAGCTTTCAGAATCTTTCAGCGTTGCAACTGGCAGGAACCCTCTGATTTCACGCTCGCCGAGTGGTACGGCATGTGCAGTCCAGTATATTTCATCGCCGAAAAGGTAGCGTTCAGAACCTTCTTCGTGCTCCCTCCATGCATCCCAGTAACACCTCCCATGCTGTCTCCGGTATCGCTTTCCACGATCCATATACAGGCCGACGATTACTGGCGGATGTTCGTCTGCTATCCCCTGGAGATGGGGATGGACAAGGCTCGCACCTGCGGATGGAAGATAATTCCAGTTGATACTTGGGTAGCCACCCGCTTCTGAAAGCGAATACAACTGTGCTAAAAATGCATCAGTTAATTGTTTTTTGCTAAAGACATCCACAACATGGGCCGTAGTGATCACGGTTACGGTATGGACCGGGGCAAATGGGTACAGATTGGGGAAGGTTATACTCTCTCCCTGGTAAATCCGCTCCCCTGATGGGAATTTCGGGGTTACACGAAACACCTGGTCCTGACAAAAAGGACAACCATTCCGATCCGGAGAATATACATAGGGTACATCTAATCCCCTTTTTGTCCGGTCCGGGCTGATCCTGCACTGAAGACCGGTCAGCTGCTCCCTGCGGTACTGGAGGATCGAATTTCCCAATTTTAACTCCCGTACCGTAAACATGGCGGATATACTGCCTATTAGGATAATCGGGGATTTATAAGTCTCGATCGGAAAATATCAAAAAAATAGGATTGTTTTTGAGACCCTTATACAACGTACTTGCCAAGGAGCCGGATGGACGTGGTCATGTCCGGACCGAGTGGTGAGCCGAAGATAATCTGGGTAACACCAGACTTTGTCAGTGCATCACACTTTGCCTTGACCATTTCAGGTGTTCCGGCAATAGTAAATGCATCAATCTCTTTGTCGCCTACAAGTTCTCCCACAGATTTGAAGTCGAACTTGCCGAGTGCTGCTTTAATCTTTGCAACATTGTCCAGGTTAAGGCCATGACGGGTGAGGAGATCTGGTGGTGAGCCGGCTGCAATAAAAGCTGCAACAATTTTTGCTGCGTTGCGGGCTTTCTTCTCGTTCATGTCGATTGACATTGCAGTGTATGCACCGATATCAAAGTTCTTCTTACCAACTTTTTCAGCTGCTGCCTTGATAATCGGGATCGCAATTGCGAAGTCCTTGGGGTTGGATGCGTTGATCAGTGCACCGTCTCCTACCCTTCCTGCGAGATCGAGAACCTTGGGGCCCTGTGCACCGACGTAGATCGGGACGCCCTTCTTCTTGTCAGGGAGATTAACACCCGTGAGCTTTGCGCCGTCGTAGTCAAAGAACTGCATTCCTGATTTCTTGACTTCCTCACCGGCACAGAGCTTGCGGATCTGTACAATTGCCTCTTCCAGCCGGGCAACTGGCTTTTCGGCCTTAATTGCTAGTTTTGGAAGGGTTGAAAGGTCACCAGGGCCAATCCCCAGCACTGCGCGTCCGTCAGATATCTCATTTAATGTGCAGAAGAACGATGCCATCGCCGCTGGCGTATCAGTGAATGAGTTCATGATACCCGGCCCCATCTTCAGGGTGGTGGTTGCCTGTGCTATTGCAGCAAGCGTGGGGTAACAGTGGCGGTTGTTGTAATGGTTCGTGATCCATGCAAAGTCGATATCCTTTGACTCTGCGAGTTTGCAGAAATTAACTACCTGCTTGACATTAACATTTCCTGGTACAAATTCTATTCCATAAGTCAAGGCTAATTCACCTCAGTGTGTACTCTCGCCCTCCATTTTAATAAATTATTCTTTTCATTCTCCCTGATGTTCAATAATTTCTTCCTGAAAGCAAAATTATTGGCAGGCATCCCGAATTCATGGAGTTCCCAATTGCACCTGGAGCATGGGTACCTTTAAAATACCCTGAACGCAGGGGTATTTTGGGAAAAAAGGCATAAATAAGGCCGTTATCTACTGAATAGCTCCTAACAGGGAGCGATGGCAGGAAGGTCCGGGGAAAAAATAGGGAAATATGGCAGGGATTTATTAGCTTATCACAAACACTTTAAGAGATTAGTTAAAAACCTTGGTAAAGAAAGGCATTCATGGGAAAAAAGACCTGATATTCACGCGGTACTGCTATCCAGGTTACCAGCAGGTGATCCTGTCAGGGAAATCATCCCCTGCCGCTAAATGGATTTATCCGGGGACAGTGACTGCCGAAGCATCGCGTACAGTGGCAGACCATTCAGAATGGGCAGGCTGATATGAGAATATTTGCGATCGGGCTGGGAGGTGCAGGATGCAGGATAGCAGACATGCTCTATGGACAGGACCGCCAGTTCAGTCAGGTCTCATGTGTTGAGGCGATTGCAATTGATCGCGATGCAGCCACACTCAATCACCTGGCATGCATCCCACCGGAAAAGAGAATATATTTTCCCCCGGTGTCACTGCAGACAGATGATATCTCGGATGATATTACCGCCGATGAGATCACCAGCCTGCTACACAATCTTGATACCGGGGATAAAGATGCGATTATTCTCTGCACCGGCGCGGGGGGGACCATGGCAGGCGTGGGTGTTGCCATCCTGGAAAAGATCAGGTCTACGGTGATTGAACCAATATTCGGACTTGTTACATTGCCTGCCCTGGAGGAGGGGAGGAGTACTTCCGCCAAGGCAGCACAGGATATTGATCGGCTTCTCCCCCTGGTCGAAGGAATCATCGTATTCGATAATGAAAAGAGGGCCGGTCAGGCAGCCGGAGGCGGGAATAAAAACCAGGCGACCACCCACCTGAAATTAAATCCCCTGGCAAAAACGGGACCTGATGATGAAAAGCAGGTGACATATAAAACCATAAACACCACCATTGCGAGGCGTCTTGGATTATTGCTACGGGCCGGTGAGATCAGCGACAGTGGGGAGATTCAGACAGGGGAAGTTGTCCTTGATGCGGGGGAAATCCTCAATACGATCCGGTCCGGGGGGTTTATTGCCCTTGGATATGCAGCAGCCGACACATCCGGGGAGAAATTCCATATCGGAAGTCTCTTCCACCAATCAGGAGCCCAGGTCGAATCCGGCCACAAAAAGGCCGAACGGTTGGTTGACCTCGCGAAAGAGGCAATATACGAGAATATTTCTGTCCCATGCGATTTAACAAGTGCGGAAAAGGCACTCATTCTTGTTGCCGGGCCTTCGCATGCCATCAGCATGAAAGGCTTTATGACCATCAGGAAATGGATTGACCGCAGTATAGCAGGCAAGGAGATGCGGTCGGGTGATTACCCGGTGAAAAATACCCGATATATTGCGGTTATCATCATCCTTGCCGGCCTTTCTAACATTCCACGCGTAAAGGAGATCAGGGCCATCCGGGATGACTATACCCTTGAAAACCCCGGGTGGGAGCGTGAATGGCACAAGCAGTCGTTCCAGGTACACGATCCTGGCGTGAGTATACCAAACCCCCCTGGCATCCAGGGTGCCATGACTGATACAAGAAATGCCAGGCAGGAGAAGAACCAGGCAACTATACGTTCCGGGGCCCCTGAACAAGGACAACCAGAATCAATTGCCCCGGGATCCGAACCGGACCACGGACGAGTGAAAAGTATCCCGTTTTTCAGCCAGCACAAAACTCCGTCGAAACATGACAAGGCGATTTCTTCAGGGCTTCGTGTTCCAGGTGAAAATAAGGGTATACAACCGATGCCTGACATCGGTAATCCAATTCAGGTCAACAACGAGCATGTAACAATCATCCCTGAAATCCCGGTTGATACACCCGGTACCGGGAACATCGACCGTATCACCATTGATAAGAAACGAGACCCGCAGGCTTCCCAGAACGGTCGACCGGAACCTGGACCACCCGTACAAGGATCGATGAATACAGATCTCGCATCCATTGTCGCCCGGGCCCGTGAAGATTTGAAAAAAATGGATGAGAAACAATAAGGTCAGAAAAATTAACGTTCGGATTCTACCACGAAGTGTAAAGCCCTGATCGTGGGAAGCGGGTGAACCGGTGTGGGTATCTTTTTCGGATCCTCAGGCACCCGGCTTACGTCATATCAACAATTTTCGAGAACCTGATATTGCCCGCTCCGATCTCCGTCACAATACGGATACCATGTTCTGTTGCATTTGCGATAAAGTTCATCCCGCTGAAAGATGCAATTGAGATACGGTGAGGATTCGGCTGGAGGTTGAGGACTTTATGGCCCATCTGAACAGGGAATACAAAACCGCACTTCTTCATCAGAATGATCAGCTCTTTTACCCGGTCTTCTGCAGTGCAGGGGACTTCCCGGACATTGGCAAGCCCTATTCCAGCCTTTGTATGGACCAGGGTCCGGATCGATGTCAGCCCGGCAGAAATAAACAACTGGAGCGGGTCGATAGTGGTCCCACGGTACCCGATAAGGTCAAGGAAAGCAGTAGGTGTCCCATTTTCGATTGACAACCTTCCACCATAGGCCATTTTTACCGGGATGCCATTTCGCTGGAATACACCATCCATGCTGATACTGCAGATCGTCATGATACCAATGGAATCGGAAGGCACCCTCGGGTCATGATCGACAATCCTGTAGGAACTGAAAAAACCACACTCTGCCTTTATTACCTCATCGTAAGCTGATATCACCTGTTCTTCCTGATCTTTTGGCACGATTGACAGGTTGTAGCCAACATCTCCGGTTGAGGTTTCCGGGTCGAATGTTGTCCTGAAAGCAAGACGTTCGAGTTTTGAGATAATAAATCCAATGCGGTCTCCGACAAGGGCATAATCGGTCTCTGCAATCCCGGCTGTCGTAAGAATACGCCCCATATTCCCGACTTTCTCGGTAAAACCCATCTCATCCAGGTACTGGAGATAGTACTGGACGGCACGGTCAGTGAGAATAAAACCTCGTTCAGCCATGATCTCACTGAGACGCTTGGCCCCGACCGGTTCACTATGATCTTTGAGGATCCTGAGAATTTCGATGTATTTCCGTTCTGTACGGATCATGCGACCTCACGAAACCATAAATACCCTGATATTGTATCCGCTCTCATTGGTGTCCCCACATTACACGCTCATGCAACCTTTTCTTTTCATTAATTCTGGATTGTATTCCTTAATAGTTGATCTGTCACCGGACGGGACAAGGGACTGAATACGGCACCCGCCCTCCCAGATCCTCTCAATGAGGACTCCAGAAATCATCAGAATACCTTGTTACTACTGCTCCTTTGAATGGATGACACCATGGCTATCCTGGTACCTGCCTTCATAAAGCCTGTCCCCACCTTTCACTTCATGCATAATCATCTGGACAACCCGGTCATTTTGGTGCAGGGGTACATCCATGGCTCCCATGTTCACCAGGCAGAGTGTCAGTTGCCCCCTGAACCCCGGATCCACAAATCCCGCACCAATCAGCACTCCTTTCCGCCCAAATGATGATCGGCAGCGGAGTGTGGCGGCGAGGTCCATCGGCAGCTCTACCCATTCCAGCGTGGGGACCAGGCTGCATATCCCCTGGGGCAGGACCTGATCATGCGCAACCCTGAGGTCATACGATGCCGGCTGAAGGGAGTCTGGGGAAAACGGGGAAATAATGAAGCCGCGATCGACGGCTGACGCAGGACTTATGCTTTTATCAGTTTCACGGGTCGGCGTTGCAGGGCAATGACAGGTGAGGGGTGGCACCGTACTGCGGCTGTCATCTGACTGATTGTTGATGCATCCTGATTCATGCAGTCTTGCTGTTATTTCAGAGGCGGAGAGAATCATCAGGTACTCTGTCGGTAGAAAAATGCTAATAGGTTACGGTTTAAATATGGAAAGGACTGGATCCATAGGGTAGAGGACATCCTCTTGGGCTTCGAACCCAAGGACGCGGGTTCGATTCCCGCTGGGTCCGTTGAGACATATTCCAAGTCTTTTTAGAGAAATTTATTGTATTTTCGCGTGAAATATCCCTCGCGAACTCCTTTACGGCAGAATAGTCCACCTGATGCACTGTTTTCCAAAATTAATGTATTGAATGGTAGTGCCCTGGATCAGATTTCGCCCTTTTTACCGCCGCCACTACCGTGGCTTTTACTGCTGCTGTGAGAAGACTTTTGTTTCGGTTTCCGCCTGACAACCAGCAGCACCACGAGAATGATAATGACAATCACGGCAACGGCCAGGCCCGCCATCAGGAAAAGCCCGGTATTAAAGTCCTTTTCCATGGACAGGGTAATTGTTGATGTGGTAGTGCCCGGGTTGATCACAGAAGTCATTGTGGCAGGCTTATACCCTTTCATCGACGCTGTAATGTTGTAATCGGTACTTACCTTGACTTTTGTCTGAAGTGACCCGTTGTCATCAGTCACCCCGACATTCTTTCCGTTCAGGGAGATCGAGACCCCGGGGATCACATGGTGACCTTCATCCTCGACAAAAATCGAAAGATCCGCCTGCTGGAATGGTAACACCACGTTGATATCCTTCCCAAGGTCATCCTCCCCGATATCCCGTCTCAAGGGGAGAAATCCTGGATGTTTTACCTCGAGGACATACTGCCCGGCAGGCAGGTCCCGGAACATGTACTTCCCATACTGACTGGTGTTTCCCAGCGTCTTCCCGTCGATTATTACGGATGCACCTTGTATCGGTGCGTTTGTCTCATCGAACACAAGTAT
Organism: uncultured Methanomicrobiales archaeon; assembly: GCA_903819595.1. Lineage (GTDB taxonomy): Archaea > Halobacteriota > Methanomicrobia > Methanomicrobiales > Methanospirillaceae > CAIKOD01. The sequence goes on from CAIJED010000304.1 coordinate 12,997, forward strand.
TGAGGCCATATACGGTGCAATAGTCATCGGGGCGGTGACCACGGCCTCATTATCACTGATCATCTTTTTTTCAATATAATCAGAAAAACCCTGCTTTGTTATTTTAATATTGTATACTTTATTCCGTGGGATCTCAAGGGACAGAATCCCTTTCCCATCCGTTTTCCCTTTGGATACGCCGTCGATGAATACTTCTGCATTTGCGACCGGTGACTGGTCATCGGCACTTTTTGCAAGGATTGAGAACCTGTCACCCCGGATCAGAAGGTACTGGATGTTTTTCCCTTCCATCCCCATTTCGAGGACCTCATTCCGGTTCTGGTAATTCGGGGCACTAATCTGGATATTATAGATACCCAGTGACTGCACAGGGAACACGACAGACCCGTTCATATCTGTCATTTTTCGGGATTCTGTAATGTTCGGTCCCATGACCCGTACTTCTGAATTTGCGACCGGGATGGCACTGTCGGCATCATAAATACTAATGGACAGGACCAGTTCCTTTTTCTTAAGCTGGACGAGAATCGAAGATTCTGCCATGCCGACCATATCTTCCCATGACTCATACCCGACCTTCATCACTTTAATGGTCATTGGATTAGTACCCGGGTGACTGAATACGAAGATACCATCATTACCGGTTTTTCCGGCAAGGGCCCCATCCACAAAAACTGATGCATAGGGTATTGCAGTAACATTTGTCGTTTTTTCAAATACATTCACATAGAGAGTAGCAGCCTGGGCGCCACCGGCAAGAAGAAGAAGACAAAGAACAAGAAATATCAGACGGCGGGTAGCATTCATATGAATAAATCCCTCGAATTATATTTTTGAGCCCATGATTTATATTTTATCTGATTCCCGACCGCAAAATTAGTTGTATGATATCCGATCACCTGCATACACGTTACTGCCATTTGTAATCCCCCGGCACCCGGTCAATCAGCATTCCCTCGACAACAACAGGCATCAGCCTCCTTCCTTCCTCAACGGCCCGGTCAAGTTGCCATTTTCGCTCTGCGTAAATCGTAAAGATCGGGTCGCCGGCCTGTAACTTGTTCCCTTTCTTTGCATGGAGGAGGACACCAGCCCCCGTGTTATGCGGGGCACCGGCCAGGCGGGCTATGGTAATCAGGGACTTGTTATTGAAGTCGGTGACATACCCGGTTGTCTGGGTCTTGACAACGTACTCATATTTCCCGGGGACGATATCCGATGATGTCACCTTGGGGTCACCACCCTGTATTTCAATGATCTGGCGTAATTTTTCCAGTGCCTTACCACTTCGTAATATCTCACTTGCGATAGTAAACCCGCTGCCTGGTGCTGCTTTTCCAGACATTTCAAGAGCAATCCCTGCAATCGCCAGGCTTTTCTGGATCAATGAACCAGGTTCCTCATTTCCTTCAAGTGCTTTTAACGCTTCCACCACTTCGAGGTTCGGACCAATGGCCCGCCCGACAGGGGACCCCCCGTATGTGACGGCACATTCCACGCGGATATTAAGCCGATCACCGATTTCAATAAATTCACGGGCCAGTTTCCGACCATCCTGGAGATTGGCAACCTTCGTATTCTGCCCCACCGGGATATCAATGACCACGAGGTCTGCCCCGATCGCCAATTTTTTTGCCATGACACTGGCGAGCATCTGCCCCCGTGCATCGATTTTAAACGGGTACTCCTGGACAATGATCTTATCATCAGCCGGGGCAATATTCGTGGCCCCACCCCATACAATCGTTCCCCCGACTTTCAATGTCATCCTCTGCACCTCACTCGCGGAGAATGCCACCGGTGCGAGAATTTCCATCAGGTCTGCTGTGCCCCCGGCACCGGTTATCGCCCTTGAACTGGTCTTCGGGATTTTTAGGCCGCTTGCTGCAATGATAGGGACAACAAGCAGAGATATTTTATTCCCGGGAACGCCACCGATGGAATGTTTATCCACAATCGGGTGGGTATGAAAAGTTAAGCGTTCTCCCGTGTCCACCATGGCCCGGGTCAGGTGCTCAACTTCATCCATATCGAGGGAATTGATGTACGTTGCGGTGATGTACGCAGTAAGTTCGGCCGGACTGATGTCATCGGAGACCACGTCCTTGATGATTGCATAAGTCTCATCTTTCGAGAGCCGCTCCCCGTTCATCTTTTTTGTAATGTATTCGAGAGACAGGGGTCGCGAAGCTTCCCGGACTTCAAGGGAGACGCCGTCAATGACACATAACCGTTCATTGCAGACCCGGTAGATACCAATCGTCCCGAGGGGAACAAGTGTTGTGGTAATGTCTACATAGGCCGCCACAGATATCCCTGATGTTTCGTTCAGGATCTGGACACGGTCCCCGTGGAGGACCCCGAGATTTCTCGCGTCGACCGTGTTCAGAAGTACGCCCCGGTCTGCTATATCAAGTAAACGTGCCACTAATTTCATGATCCAATCCCTGCCAGACTCTCAATAGTAACGTGAATCATACGTAATGCTATCTTTGGGTTTTTATACATCATAAAAGACGAGCCTGATTACCGCGATGTAACACCAGGCATTTTTTTGTTTCCTGGTATGAGTGCTGAACCGTCCATCTCCGTTTTACATGGAAAGTACAACATCACAAGGCTCAACCTTGCATGAACAGTACTGTAACAATCAGGCCTGGATCACACTAGGTTTTTGCGAGATACAGAAAAACTCAAGAAAAGTCTGACAATCGTTGTCGGAATACAACGGTTCCCGGATGAACACCTGTCCCCTACCTTGTTCGAAGGCGGGAATTTTAAAAAAAAAAGATTTTTTGGTTAGTGCTTGCGCACTACGAGTAATGCTACAGCTCCGAGACCGATCAGTGCAATCAGTGCACCGAATCCAGGCTGAGTTGGTGCCTTGGTCGGTGTAGCGGTTGTCACTGGTAATGCGGTTGTTGGGACTGCTGTTACCGGTGCCGTTGTTACGACTACTGTGGTCGGAACGGGGGTCGGTTTGAACTCGACGACATTGAACAGAGTTGAGGTCTGTGCTGTCACAGTGATGCCTGATGCCTGCACGATGTATTCATCGGGCTTGAATGCGGCTGCATCGACTGGGAAAGTCCAGGTGTTCAGGCCATCGGTTCCCTTCATGACCTTGACGGTTCCAGTTGCTCCACTGAATTCACCGCTCTGGGTCTTATCTGTTGGCTTGAAGGACGAGGAGGTTACCTCAACGAGGAGCTCATCATCGACTGCAAGGTTGGTGGTTCCTGCAACGTTGAACTTGTCGCCGACCTGCTTCTCGCCGACTGGGAGAACGGTGATCTTTGGTACTTCAACGAGGAACTGGAGCTTCGCGTAGGTATCATCAACACTTGGGTTGTTGAGTGCCTGAACGAGTGCTTCTGCTGCATCTGATCCCTGGAGGCTGCCTGGTCCCTGTAACTTGAACAGGGTGTTTCCTGCTACCGGGTAGCTGCCAACGACAAGGTCCTTGTTGTTGGAGCCTACAACAGATGATGCGGGCCATACATCGAAGATTTCGTTATACATCGGGTGCTGTGCAACCACGAAGTACTGGCCTGCGGCCATGTCATTCGTTGTGCCCTGTGAAATTTCCTTCTCGAACGTTCCGTCAGCGTTTACGCTGGTGGTGTCGTAGAGGACGTAGTTCTTACCGAGGATCCAGACTGCGATACCATTTGTTGGCTGTCCTGCAGCGGTTCCACGGATGTAGAGCTTATCACCGGCGGCTACGACAGACTGTGATGCCTGTGCGCTGATGAATGGCTTCCTGATGATGACTGATACCGTTGCATACTGTGCATTGGAGAGCATGCTCTTATCAGCCTTTGATGAGACTGCGTAGACGGTATAGGTACCTGCATCAAGGTTTAAGTTGGCGGTCTGCCACTTGTATTCCCAGGTGTTGTCCTCAAGGACATCTGATGGGGAGAACGAGGCAGGATCTGTGTTCCATGGTTCTACTGGTACACGTGGGTTGGTCATCTGCCCGCCGTTCGTTGGAAGGTTCGGACCGGTGATGAACATGTAGGTGTAGTCAGTCTCTGAGTTGGTCCCGGTGAACTTTACCTCTTCGCCGAGGAAGTAGTTCTGGGTGCCGGCTGCCACGACTGTGACTGCGCCCTTCTCAATCTTGACGTCGATTTCGTCACTCTTGAACTGCCTGTCAGTGCCAGTGTTTGATGTTGGTGGGCTGTATGGATCAGGCCGTTCTACACGGACGGTGTACTTCTTGTCCTTGGTGTCTTTGGTTGTCGCTAACCCAACGGTACGGGTACCGGAGTTGGACAGGGTGACAAGTGAGTAGTAGGTTGTACCGTTGACATCTTTGCCTGCGAAGTACTTGGGTACATCAGACTGAATGGTCTTGGTTGAACCCTGGAATACGTACTGACCAATTGGCCATGGGCCTGAGACTGGGTCGAATGCAACACCCTCCTGGTTGGCTGTGAAGATGGGTGGCTGGTCGAGTGGGTCACCGGACATGGAGCTGGTGCCTTTTAACCAGAGATAGTACTGGGTGTTTGGCTTACCAGTGATGGTGACGGCGAATGCGTTGCCACGTACGACTGAGTCCTTGCTGGCCTCAATCTTTACCGTGTCAGTTGCAATGGTGACGGTCTTGACTGCAGAGACGGTCTTTCCAGTGTAGTCGTTACCGGATGCGTCCTTGTAGGTGTCTTTCATCCCATTGAGGTTGGACTCTGTCCAGAACGTGTAGCCGCCTGCTTTGTAGGCCCTCTGGCCTTCAGTGTCGACGTACCCGGTTGCCCAACCGATGTCCTGACCGTCGAGCTGAATGCTGTTCCAGTAATATGGCATTGCATTCGGTGCCTGGCCTGTCAGGGGCTGCTTAACCGAGGCGCTCTGAATGAGTTCGGTGTATACCGTCCCATCGGAGGTCTTGACCTTGATGGTCATGAATCCGGTCGAATTGGAGAAACGTTCTCCTGGAACCACATTCAGGTTTGTTTCTAACCGGAAGACAAGGAAATCTCCACCCGGAACACTCTTCCCGGTGACGTCTTTCAGAGTCTTCTGGTCGTAAACCATCACATTCTGTGACGGGTCATTTACAACAATACCTACTGTGGTGCCAGAGGCTCCGAGGTACCAGTTACCTGTGTGTCCGACGAAGTCAGTCGGTGATACATAGAAACTGTTCGGGTCTCCGACGGTCACGGTTGCTGCGGGGGCACTTGCTCCCACAATCTGAGTACCGGTGTACCAGCAAAGCTGGGTTCCAGCGGTCACGTTTACTAACGTAAGTCCCTGTTCACCGATGAATACGTCCTTACCTGGATAAATGGTCTTTAACGGGTCTGCTGCCAGAGCCGGGATAACCAGAAGGGTAAGAGCTATGCACATCATCAGTGCAATGCTTAATCGCTTAGTCATATTATTTCCTCCTTACTCAATGTCCATAGTTCTGTACGTTCAATCCAATGCACTCAAACCGGATCAGGTTCGACACCTGTCGATTAACGGTTCACAATGCTCCATACTCCGAATAACGGAATATGAATCAATATTAGTGAAACACTTAATATATCCTTTTTGGTTGATCGCAGGGATTATCCTGCAGATATACAGGGTGCTGGATGAGATCAGGATGTATCACAACCCTGTTTTCATCTTCCCGGGGGTACGGCACACTCCCCGGAGTAATCAGGACATACCGCAATACCGTTGCTGTTACGCGCACCTTACCACACTCGGGAAAAGAATTCGTATCTCAAGACAACGCCCGGTTATAATATTGACGTCCCGGGCTTTATTATTCCCGGGTCGTACCCTAAATAGGACTGGATCCAACATCTGAAGTATGAGGATTATCAGGGCACCGAGCATCTCCCGTGCCCATGAACTGGTGGTAAAGATGATACTCGAGAAGGGTTACCCTCTTGTCACCGAGGAGAATGAGGCAACAATTGAATTTGAGGAGGTTGCAATGAAAATCGATCACCCCCTTACCGGGCCGCTGGTGAGCCCCTCGTCCAAATTCCAGGCAAGATTTATGGAGAAATATGCACACGATCTGGTTGGGGGATCGGATTCAGTATTCGAGTATGA
>CAIJED010000305.1 GCA_903819595.1 uncultured Methanomicrobiales archaeon
CTTAGCTGATGCACTTCATTTAGAGTGGGATGCGGACTGGCTTCTCATAAGTGATTGGCTTTTTGCTTGAGTTCAGGATTCCTATGAGGGATTCAATATGTGGTGCATCTTCCAAGATTAGGTCAATTTGCTGTAATTATTAGACATTTTTATCAAAGGTCCGGAATGGGAAGATAATGTTTCCTTTCTCGTTAAATATCGGAGATACATTACCATCAACAGGTACCTTGGTCTGATCTTTTTTGACCAGTACGGCATCCTTTGGAAAACTGATACTCTGGCGGGAACGAAGAATATTATCAACAGGGTTCTCAATCACCCGGCCATCGGTTGGATTCACAATCACGATAAGTTCCCGGTTATGGTATTTCCGGGTTGTGTCCTGAATGGTACCGATCATTGTTTCAGCGGCAGGATTCATTGAGAGGATAATACCTTCCGTGTCGGTGATCACCAACCCCTCGCATATACTAAAGAATATCTTCGATAAAAAGTCCTGTTGCTTGCGAATTTTATCATTCATCTGGTGCTTATAATAGGTCAGGTCAATGGCTCGTTGAAGATCGTTATCGGTGAAAGGTTTCGTGAGATATTCACAGTCTTCAGTCAGCATCGCCCGCCTGAACGTATCCGGATCTGTATCCCCGGTCAGATAGACCACCGGTATACTATATTTTTCCATCAGAAAATTTGCCGTGTCTATACCGTCCATACCATCCGGAAGCCGGATGTCCATTATCGCTACCTGCGGTTTCAGATCCGCAGCCTTTTGGACCGCTTCTTCTCCATTTAATGCTGTTGAGAGGACATTGTATCCCATTTTTCCCAGCCTGAGCTCGATCAGGTGCAGAAGGACGGGGTCATCATCGACCACGAGTACGGATATGGTTTTTCTGTTAGGGGGCATGATATTTGTTGAAACTATTTTTTCGGTTACAAGGTTGTTGGTTGGTCAACCTGATGATAGTGCCTGATGCGAGATTATCCATCGGTTTTTGCATTTTTTTATGGTGGTTATACGCGTTCAGATCACTTCTGATGCATGTAACAAACGTTTCCACATTTTTCCGGGTAATGCATTTTTAACAGATCTTTTCGCTTTTTAGGAGGATTGAATGGATTATTCCGCGAATTCCATCGCAACGTCCCCCATATCATCCCGTATTAAACGAATTGCTCCAATACCCTGGACTTTGCCGGTGACATATGGGTTCCATTCTTGTTGATCATCATTACATGATCAACCGGAGATGGGATAAGGCCAAAACCATGGAAATCTTCATCATTAAATTGATAGTTCACAGGTTGGTGGACCCATCGTGTGAAATCGGGACAACTTGGTTGCAAAAAACCATGCGAAGTGGAGTTATTATTCTGCGAAAATATAAATGGTGCCTGTGATATCAGCACGGTAGCAACGAGAAACACTATTGCCACGAACTGAAAACAATTTCGGTTTTTCATTTATTCACCCTCCACCCGGTTGACATGATGAGAAATATTGTGACTACCCGGCATGATCAGATAAACGTCCACACATTCATGTGAGCGGTTATTAGTCCACCATCAAATCATGTAACTATTGTTTAATCTCTTATATAAAATATGAACTAATCGCTGCCGGTATAGTATTTTTATATTATTATAATATCCAGTGATTCTTACTCATAAATTTGAGGATATATCCCTATTTCCGGAAATTTTCTTGCAAAAATAGATGAATTACAGGAATAACCCCTGATTATCCTGCCCTTATCCATCCTTCCGGTGAGGTCACCTTCGTGTAAGCGTTTTATCGGTAGATTTTTACTCCTGACGACATTTCACACATCGTTAATGGATTCGGGAATTCCCGATTAATTATTTCATCAGGATATCCCGGGCCTTCTCGAACTCTTCTCCGGAAATCTCTCCCCTGGCATATCGCTCTTTCAGGGTATCAACTGGCGTCTTCTCAGGTTCGAGAGGCTTTCTTACCTCACGTATGATCACGTAGAGGACTGCAATCAGGATTCCAAAACCCGGGATGATAACGAGGATAAACCAGAGCGGGGCACTCATTTTCTGATCTTTTGTATCCTTGTAAATAAAGAATGCAATCACCAGCTGGATCAGCCAAAGAACGATCATCATGAGAAGACCTATTCCGGGGGGGTCCATGAGTGATTATTCCGGGTTGTGCATAGGACATCATTGCGGCCATGAATACAAGTCATCGTACGATGTATTATGCCCAATCATGGTACCAGTATCGATGAATCAATTTGATGCAATAATTTTTTAATTTTCAACGATGAGCAGATCCATCCGGCCCCAAATATGGCTGAATTTTAAAAAATGATGGGTAACCTTTGTCCAATGGCCTGGTAAGAACCTGCTCGATACCGATAGTATTCCGCGGATCTGATATGGGTTTGGGATAACCACGGATACGACCGGGTAAAAAGGAAACTTCCGGATGTCCCAATTATTATCAGGATACCTGATGAGGAAATATGATTGCCTAAAAAATAGGGATACATCGCAAATAAAGAGATTTCTGACTCATGTATAGAAATTGCGGTCATACTTAGGACTGTGCGACAGCCTCACATCATAAGGAAATTTCCGGACGACCGGAAGTGTCGATAACCTGCAAATTTTTGTGAGCCCGACATTCTGCCATCAGGTTATTCGGATTACACTGTGGGTTTAAATTATCCATCTCTTTAATTATGGGTTATCTATTATACCAGTAAATCAAGATAATATGGTGCACGGTACTGCACGACTACAGTCGGTTCATGCCATCCGGACTAGAAAAAATGTTGTCATCAGAATTGGCATCATGTTCGTGAAAACTAACAATCTTTTACTATCTTTAACACCCGGATTATATCACGCGAGGGTAGCCAAGCTAGGCCTAAGGCGTCGGACTTAAGATCCGATCTCGAAGGAGTTCAAGGGTTCGAATCCCTTCCCTCGCATCCAGACAGAAAGTTCGATTCATCTCCTAAACCTTTTTAAAACGTGGAATTCCACCACTCATTCATGTCTACCAAAGAACAAACCTCGCCGGAATATTTTTCGGCGATCCGCGCCGAATACCAGGACAATTCTATCGATGCCGGGCTCGCATCGGGGCTACTCACCAACAAGGACGCAGCTCTCATCCGTGAATTTTTAAACGAACGAAGGTCATGTGCCAATATCAGTATTGGTCGTGTAAACAAGGTCACCTTCACCCTTGTTGGCTGGAGACGGTTCATCGGATCTTTCCCGACCTTAACCATTCTCGATATCTACGCAGGGATCGAAGCCCTGAAAAAAGGGACGAGCCATCGGGGAAAACCCTTCAAACAGAATACTCTTCTGGACCACGTTGCCATCCTGAAACAATTCCTCATCTGGATGATCGATAATAACTACTGTAACCTCCCGGAAAAGAAGGTCCATGCAATCAGGAATCCAAAGAAAAACACGCTGACAAAGACCGCCGGGGATATGCTGACCCCTGATGAGGTGCTGGCCATTTTAAAGGCCTGTTCGCGAAGTTCAGACCGGGCCCTCGTTTCCATGCTATACGAAGGAGGTTTTAGGATCGGGGAGATTGCAACCCTGACCTGGGGTGCCTTGAAATTTGATGACCGTGGCGTGATAGTCAATCTGGATTTTAAAACTGGCATACCCCGGTACGTGCGATTGATGATCAACAGCCAATTGATCAAACAATGGCGGGCCGATTACCCGGGTACACCGATGGGCAGTTCTCTTGTGTTCGTAAATGCCCTGGGTCAGGCATTCACCCACGCGACCATTACCAAACGACTCCGCCGGATTACTGAAAAAGCCGGGATAACAAAGCACATCACCCCCCACATTTTTCGCCATTCCCGGATCACTCACCTGATCCTCAAGGGGACCAGCGAATCGGTGATAAAGATGATGATGTGGGGCTCGGTCAGCACCAATATGTTCAAAACCTACGCCCACCTGACGGGAAACGACATTGATCAGGAGATGCTGCGTGTATATGGGATTAAAGAACCTGAAACCAAAACCGGGACATCAAAAATCGATCCGGTGCAGTGCCCCCACTGTGCTGCAATCAATCCCCCAACAACGATGACCTGCTATACCTGCGGAGAACCACTGAGCCAGGAAAGTGTGATGAACCTGGAAGAGATGGCGAGATATATCGTTCAGCATGGCGATTCATTGAAACGTTACATCGATTCAATCGAACCTGAAAAAAATGGTATGGTATGAATTATACGTTCTCTTTTTTTACCCATTAAATCAGCCCTATCCTGCTGTTACACTCGAAATTTACACGTTGCATGACAAATTAGTGAGAACTCAGTCATGCATCTCATGGTTCAGCCGTTATCAGGATGCAGGAACCGGGAATTCAAGTGATGAGGTTGAGGTCCCTATCACCGTGTAGGGGAGGACAGGTGTATATCTGATCGGTAAGATGGAAATGGCGCGTTTGTATGGAATTTTTTACAAAATGGGAAAGATTACGAGGCCGATATCTGAACAGGGTAATATCTCAATCGCTCACCCACCATTTGCCCCGGCATGGTATGTATGATGAATCGTTTGACTCAACAGTGCACTTAAAACCTGAAAAAAAGTGCGATACGGCGTTGGGGAACGCGATGTATTACAAAAGTTCATTGCGGTTTTATATCCAAAAAAAATTTACAGATCTAAAATGTTAAACAAACTCTATAAATACGCTAACCTCATCTGTTTGATGGACAACAACAGGACAAATCGGTAAGCGAACTCGATTTTAGTGCCCGAATTACCCTGTTGTCGCATCAGGTGAGTATTTTGAAAACGGATAGTAAACCTAAGCGTGTATTACGCGAAATTGTCCGCGCCTATGAACTCAGAACGGGTTTTTTTGGCATCGGGGATTTCTTTGTGAAAGAAGGACTTCTCGAGTATGCGGAGGAATGCTGATGAAGAAACGTGAAATGACCCGCCGAATTAAAGATATGTCTACCAAAACATGCTACTATAACAGGGCAGGGTCAGTATCATTGTCATCGTTGATCTCTATATACTTTTCCTACCCTTCGGTGATTTCATGACTGACACATCGAGCAGTATGAGATCGGATAGCAATGGAGATGCCGTTCTTGAAACAAAGGCCGGTCTTTACCACCTCTCGCGGGAAGAGGTCCGCGAGCTCTTATTTTTCGGCCGGCAAATCCCACTGAGACACCAAAGCAGCATCGTAGATGGCGAGTCGATCATCTATCAGACCTCTTCGGGTCTCGGGATCATCATTTGCACCGGATCAGGGAGCTACCATATTTCGCGGAACCTGTTTGTCCGCGTAGCTTCCGGGGAGATCGCATCCTCACCCCTCGTTACGCTTTCGATTGGCTGACATTATGCCAGCCCGGTCAAATTATTCACGCGGGCGTGATACTGAGTATCTCGCCCGTGACCTGTTGATCCTGCATGGATTCCAGGTTGTCCGTAGTGCAGGATCTCACACACCGATAGATTTGGTTGCGTGGCAGGATGGCGGGCACCCAAGACTTATCCAGGTAAAGCGGAGCAATTCCCACCTCGACGAGACGGTTCGTGTCACCCGGGCATACAGGCAGGATATTGAGGCACTCCGTACCATTTCGAGACCGATGGGCTCAACCGTAGAGCTCTGGGTCCGGACCCCTCACAAGGGATGGCAGTTCTATTCTATCCTGCACAGCGGGATTTGCGATGTGATGAATGATGGTGAGTGATCTACCGGATGCACCAGTGTTACCGAAGATCTGTCCGTATATCTCCTACTCGAATGCGACGGTATTCTGTAAGGGTGAAATCTGTCAATCCGCCAATCACGACCGGTTTAAAGAGGACCGATTCTGTTTTCTTCTAGTCGCCGATGAACCGGCTGGAATGCAAAAAACGGGGGATAATGACCAATGACCTCACATCAAGCATTTCGATACTATTCGCACCCGGCCAGGTAATAGAAGTCCGGGCAATAACCGACGATGGTATTGCATCCGGCTACTTCGATTCGCATGAAGAATTGGTGAAAAAGGTATCGGCGCTTGATGGGATAGAGCAGGTCCAGGGGATATACGTCACCCTCAATGAGGTGGACCCGTCCCTGTTGTCCCGGCGTTCAAACAGAATCAAGATGCGTCTTTCGAAAAAGGACGCGACCACAGCAGACGCCGATATTATCAGGCGGCGATGGTTGCCGATTGATATTGACCCGGTCCGGCCCTCTGGTGTATCATCCACCGATGAAGAGCACCAAGTCGCAATTGATCGGGCTTGCATCATCAGGGATTATCTTTCCGAATGGGGATTCCCGGAACCGATTGTAGCGGATTCTGGTAATGGAGCCCACTTGCTCTATTGGATCGACCTGACGAATGATCCGGCATCTCTTGAACTTGTGAAGCAATGCCTGGAGACGCTTTCCGTCCTATTCTCTGACGATATTGCCAATATTGACACGGCGAATTACAATGCGGCGCGGATCTGGAAGCTCTACGGGACTGTGTCACGGAAAGGCGACAACACAAAGACCCGGCCTCACCGCAGGTCCCGGGTAATTACAGAACCAGCGTGTATCGAGGTGGTAAGTCAGGAACTGATCGAACGGCTGGCCAGCGCCTTTCCGGTCGCCCCCGCTGCAACGGCAGCGGCCCGGCCCCGGGCCTTTAGCCAGACTGATATCAGGTTTGTTCTCCCAACATGGCTCGCTGACCATGGGATCGGTGTAACCAGCAAGAAAAAATTCAAGGACGGGATCCTTTACAACCTCGACGAGTGCCCGTTCTCATCTGCTCACAAAGACGGTGCGTATGCAATCCAGTTTCATGACGGGGGTTTGTTCGCTGCCTGTAAGCATGCTTCATGTGGAGGCGGGGATCAACGTTGGGATGATTTTCGCGAGAAATATGAGCCATTGGAGAAACGAAAGACTGCCAGCAAACCCCGGCCACCACCAGGCGGGCCACCACCTGCCCCGTCATTCAGTACAATGGAAGGGATCGGGGAAGCAACGGCTGTCCTGCAACATGGGGACCCGAAGGGTGGGATGCTCAGGGCATTTGCCCTTGACCACGAAGGCGATGAAACAGCAGCGGAGTGTCTCATCCTGTCACTCGCGAGCAGGTCTGTCATCAATACAACCGGTCTGCATGTATCGGTCACTGGCGAAAGTGGCAAGGGGAAGAGTCACACATTCACGACAATTTTGAAACAGGTCCCGGAACGGTTTAGGATATCCGGGGCCATGTCCAACAAGGCCTTGTTCTACATGGACGGACTGATCCCCGGTATGGCGATCGTCCTCGATGACACCAGCCTGTCCGAAGATATGTCCGAGATCCTCAAGGGCGTCACTACCTCATTCCGGAAACCGTTCCTCTACCGGACCGTGAACAAGGACCGGAAGGGCCAGGTGTGTGTAATACCGGAGCGGTGTATCTGGTGGGTGGCGAAAGTCGAAGGTTCCGGTGATGACCAGGTGTTCAACCGGATGCTCACCTGCTGGATCGACGATAGTCCTGAACAGGATAGCCGTGTTCTCGCAAGGGTACTAGACCAGAGCCAGGCATTGCCCCAGACCAACGTGGAGCGTCCGCAGGTGATGGTATGCCGTGCCATGTGGGAACTGATCGGGGCAGAACGGTTTCATGTAGTCATCCCATTCGCGAAAAAGATAAAATTCCAGGCGAGCGATAACCGGAGAAACCCCGAGATGTTACTCGACCTCATCAAATCAAACGCCGTGATCCGATTTCAGCAGCGGGAACGGATCGAAGCCAATGGCGTACCGTGTATCGTAGCCACCCGGGGTGATTTCGACGATGCCGTAACATTGTATGGTCTTCTGAATGGGACAACTGGTGGCCAGGCAACAAAGCTGACAAAGAAGGAATCCGACCTGGTCGTAACAATTGAAAAAGAGAAGTGGCCGGAGTTTACCATCCCGATGTTGCAGAAAGCCACCGGGTTGTCATATCACGCAGTTTACAAATTGTTGCATGGATACGCCAGTCGCGGCGTAACCTATACCGGACTACTGGAAAAGTGCCCGTCGATTTCCTACACGGACAGGACTGTGATGAGCGGTGATGAATATACTGGTGTCACAATGCGGAGGCGGGGAAACGCCTACACGTTTGATCATACACTGTTTCGAGCATGGGTCTCCGGAGGGAGCGTATGGATCGATGGTGATGATGGATCAGATGTCAACAACAACTCGTCGACGTCATCAAAACAACCGTGCTGCAATTCGATTAATGCAGGAACGAATTCCGTAACTATCGAAAACAACCCAGAGACCTTTATTTCGGAAAAAAATGATGCTGACACACACGTTGGCGTTGGTGACAATTTTGACTTACCTGCAACTGCAGGCAACATTTCGGCGGATGTTGCGGCCGCTGATTTACAAACTAAGGATGATTATACACACTTATGTGTGAGTGATAGTATAGTTGCCTGCAAATTGGAATGTATGGGGCCCCATGACGATGCACAAAATACTACACCTCTCTATCTCTCTGATTCTGAAATTGCAGGCAAGTCAGATCGAAAGTCTGCTGAAATCTCACAGATCCCGGAACCAACTCCCCATGATCCCCGAAACACGTGCCTGCAACCCCCTACAACTGCAGGAAATGTGCATGAAATTGCAGGAAACATACCCCTCTTGCAGCAACATTCAATCGGGGTCTCGTTCCTGGATTTTAAACCGCTCGATTATTCTGATCGCCATTTGAAATGCGCCTTATGTGGCAGGAGGAGTGCTGAGTATATCGAGAAAGTCACGCCGACACGGAGTGCCAGAAAAGATAAGACGGCGATCAGGATTTGCAAGAAATGTTTCGAAGCAGCGAAGAGGAGGGAGCAGCCCAAGGCCCCACCTCTTCCAGGGATCATTGTAATCGGCAGGATGGTGAGGATATCGAAAGATATCGGCCGCTGCTCGGTGTGCGACATGGGGAAAGCAATATTCCTCGACACGAAAGCACAGCTTCACCTTTGCCAGCAATGCTACGATCGTGAAGCCCAAGCCCGGGGATCCGTGAAAGGCGGTGTCAGCAAATGACTGATCTGATAAGGGACGCATTCACCTGGAAGTGTCGCAGTTGCAAAACACGGCACCACGGGACATGGGATTATGGGGACATCCCTTCAGTGGGTGATGTGTTCCACACGGAACGCGATCATTGTGGTGGAAGTTCAACGATGAAATGCAAATTGGTGATGGCATGAAAAACCCGGCAGATTCAGCCGTACGAACGCGGTATCAACTTGAGATCGATTGCGTAGCCTGTCGTGGGACTGGTCGGTCCTTCCGGAAACGGAAACTTTCCGAACCCTGCCTGGTATGTGAAGGGACCGGTCGCGTTGAGGAAGTACCATGACACATCCAAGAATTCGCGTTATCCTGGTGTGTGAAAAGTGCGGGAATGGGTTTTCACTGATGCCGTCGGATGCGGCCAAACGGATGAAAAATCACCATATTTTTTGTTCGACGAAATGCTTCAGCGATTACAGGAAAAGGGTGATACCTTGATCCCTAGTCCCCGTTTGCTGCTGGCTCTGGGAATTGTCCTTTCCCTGATGTTTTGCAGGGGCAGATATTGCTGTGTTGACCATTCTTTTACGTGGACGGGGTGGTTGTTCTGATGACCTGTGCCCATGTTCCACAAACAACCGTTCACCTGAATGATGCGATTCGTATCGCCAGAGGGATAACAAAAATGCAAAAGCAACGGGCACGGTACAGGGCCTTCTGCTTCAAAAACCCCGAAAAGATGCGGGAAAAGAACAGCGATTATTACCAGGAACACCGCACCACCATTTTGGAACGGAGAAGAAAATCATATTCCTGGAAGAGATTACTAATGATGGCTGATGCAGTTTCAGAACCGGTGGCGATTGCATGATCAGGTCTGCTTTGAACACCATCATCGGTTCAATTCTTTCATTTTTTGCGCCGAAACATATCAAAATATTTGTCCCGGCTGATGCGCAACCTGGTGAGCCTCATACCGGTGTTAGCACAATGGAACCGCTTACGGCTCCATGCGGGCCGGGAGTCTCTGCACAGGCAGCTCCCGCCGTTGAAGATACGGGACGATTGGCTTTAACCATGGAATCTACTGTGCCAAAGTCAGGGGAAATTGCTGAACCACAACGGACTGTGTGGATTACAGAATATTACAACGAAAGCCCGTTTGAAAAAGTGGGCAGGATTGCCATGTGTGGTGATGGGCTGGCGATATATTCAGATAGTGATGCAAGGGTGTTCTTACTCGATAACCGGGATATTGATGCCGTTCTTGACGGAGCTACCAAAAATATCAGGCACTATGATACTCACAAAAAAGTTGTCGGTAAAGCAAAGGTCTCCATTTCAGGAAAGGCGTTGAATATCACCATCGGGACTGTGTACTATACCACACCACTGCGATTTGTTCTTGCCGTGCTGGACAATCGCAATCACAAGGGTCCGTTGTTCAAAGCAAGATAAATTTATCAACCGAACTGTTTTTCGTGTCTGGATTTTAATTTGTTATTGCCCAACAGGGCAGGAACTACCAAAACATGTCAGACTTTATCCAGAAAGCTAATGTAAAGCGATCGGTCCGTACTCTTACGACTCCGATCGCCAGTGTCGCCGCATTGAACACCCTTGTCCAGAATGTGATTGATACCAACCCTTTCAATTGCGTGGACCACGTTTCCGGCGGTATTACCATACCCGGTGTTGTCCGTGGAACACAGTCATTCGGCGTTATTGTGCTGTATGAAAACCCGACTACCTTGAAAAGCATGGGTACCGCAACGGCAAAGGCATCGACTGTCGCAGGGTATACCGCTGCAGCTGCGGCACTTGTCGGAAATACGGCACTTGCGACCGCTATCGGCGGGACTGCCATCGAGAACACCGAATCTGAAGGGTACTCCATTACGCTGAAGTGTCACGACGCGAACGGCGAAGACTACACGGTTACGATTACCCGGAAGACCATCTCTATCTCCTCGTATGAGGATGCGGCCATTGTCACCCGCGTGGATACCTGGGCCGACACAAAGCCTGCATTCGCTTAGGCGGATGTGAAATTTGCAGGGGATTCGGGGCCAATCTTCTCTACCTTTAGTGGAATCCAAAAAATCCCCTGCCTTTTTCATGAGGTGACCGGGAATGGATGTTGAACTTCTTGTTATTGTTCTTGGTGTAGTGCTCCCGCTGTACCCCTCGCTGTTCGTGATCTATGAGAGGATCGGAAAATACGAGGTAATTTGTGCAGA
>CAIJED010000306.1 GCA_903819595.1 uncultured Methanomicrobiales archaeon
ATAAATAGATGACTTTTTATCATTCTAGGGTCTCCAGGGAAATTACCCCTTTCCTGACGATCCGGGGTAGAGTGTAGTTAATGGTGGCATCATCCTATCGCGTACGGGACAACATCATCTTCGGTACCACGGTGACGTGGGC
This sequence comes from uncultured Methanomicrobiales archaeon, assembly GCA_903819595.1. Classification (GTDB taxonomy): domain Archaea; phylum Halobacteriota; class Methanomicrobia; order Methanomicrobiales; family Methanospirillaceae; genus CAIKOD01. The sequence continues at coordinate 143 of CAIJED010000306.1, forward strand.
TGTTTTCGGACTTCCTTCTGTACGGGGATGGAGAACATTTGAATGGTTCCGGCACAGTCGACGCCTGTTGCCGGGGAGATACTATCATGAGATCCAATTCATTTAACGCGATCCTCTTTATGCTTGTTATCCTGCTCTTCCTTTCGGGGGCAGTTTCGGCAAGCGGACAAAATGCAGGCGGGGCGGCTGCAGTGCGGGCAGAACTTTCTAAACTGCCGCTGAGTTTCATCCCGAACCAGGGTCAGGCCGACCCGGCAGTGCTTTATCAGGCGAAGGCCGAAGGCCACACGATTTTCTTCACGAGTAACAATGTAGTGCTCGTTACGGACAACAACGGTGCACCAGTTGCATTTTCTACCACGGTTGCCGGGGCAAATCCCACTGCTGCGGTTATCGGTGTGGACCCGCTTCCCGGAACCGCCAATTTCTTCATCGGGAATGACCCGTTAACCTGGCGAAGCGGACTTGCGACATATGGTGGCGTGGAATATCACAATATCCTTCCCGGCGTTGACCTGACATATCGTGGGAATAACGGGGTCCTCAAGCGTGAGTTCGTCGTGGCGCCCGGTGCTGATGCATCCGGCATCGTCATTACCTATGATAACATTGACGGACTCGCATATGGCCCGGGTGGCACATTACAGGTACGGACACCCTCCGGTGTATTGACAGAGACTGCACCGGTATGTTACCAGGTCATCAACGGAAAGAACGTTGATGTGCCTGCACAGTATAACATCCTTACGGATGGCAGGGTCGGTTTCAGTTTCGGGTCGTATGATACCGCATATCCACTGGTCATTGACCCGGCACTGCTCTATTCGAGCTATCTTGGCGGTGCATACAATGACGCAGCCAATGGTATTGCCGTTGACAATCGTACAGGAGAGGCGGTCGTCACAGGGTACACGGAATCAAATAATTTCCCGATAGAAGGGTACGTGTTTAACCAGACCATCCATAAATGCTCTGATGTATTTGTTACCAAATTAAGTGCAGACGGGGAATCTCTTGTGTACTCAACGTACCTCGGAGGTAATGGATCCGATGTTGGAAATGGAATCGCAGTGAATTCTACTGGGTGGGCATATGTTACTGGTTACACAGCTTCCAATGATTTCCCAATTGATTCGACCGGTACCCTGAAGAACAATAATACCTCCCCAATTTCTCCATGTCCGTTCCCGGGATGTTATGGCAATACAGATGCATTTGTATCAGTAATTACCCCCGATGGCAGAAATCTTCGCTATTCTACCTGTCTGGGTGGCAATTTATCTGATGTAGGGACCTCGATCTATCTCGATACGGAACCCGGGTATGAGAGCTATGTTTACCTCACCGGGTTCACGAACTCAGATAACTTCCCCAGAAGTGACGATGCCATTCAAAAATCGTTAAACCTGGGACTCTCCAGTACTGCATGTGATGCTTTTACCGTGTGGTATAAACCCGGGACCCCGATCAACCCTGATCATTTCCCGGGCTATTCCTCTTACCTCGGCGGTAGCAGTAACGACCAGGGACTCGGTATTGCTTCGCTATCTGATGGCAGTAATAGTGCGTTCTATCTGACCGGATGGACACAGTCCACTGATTTTCCAGTATATACTGGCATTTCCACCACTTTGAACGGTGGGAAGGATGGATTTGTCGCAAAATTCAATGATACTGGTATATCACCGGTTAATGTGTATTCCATATATCTCGGTGGAACTGGCAATGACGAAGGAAGAAGCATTGCGGTTAAAAATATTTCCGGTGCAGACTATGCCTACATCACAGGTGTCACATATTCAGTAACAAAGTTCCCCCAGAAACCCCCTGTAAGGTTCGGGGGGTCAATCATTGCACCATGGGCATATCCAAATTTTGGTACCGCATCGTATGGTGATGCGTTTGTCACAAAGCTTGAGCCTGAAGGCGAGTTGAACTGGTCAACCTATCTCGGTGGCCTAAATAGCGATGGCGGGAATGGGATAACACTGGATGAAAACAACAACGTTTATATCATCGGATACACCAGTTCATCCGATTTCCCGAGCGTCAACCCGATACCGGGATTCAAATATAAAAAGTCCTTTCAGGATGTTTTCATTACGATGGTGAATGCGAACCTGGCCAGCCTGAACTTCTCAACCTTCCTCGGTGGAACTCTTGATGAAACGGGGACGGGTATTGCTGTAATGGACCCGCAGAACATCTTTATTTCAGGGTTTACGACATCCTATGACTTCCCCACCTCGCTGGATAACCCGGCTACCAAATCGTTCATCACTACTAAAGGAATTAACGGGAATCACTTTGCGGGCTGGGTTGATGGGTTCGTTACTCGTCTCAACAATGCACCGACCCCGGCCTTCCCAGTCGCTAACTTCACCGCTGACAAGTGGAGTGGCAGCTTGGATCTGACCGTGAACTTCACAGACACATCCACGGGAAGCCCGACTGCGTGGTCCTGGAATTTCGGGGACGGTACCCCGATTCTTACCGGAGTGCAAAACCCAACCCATGTATATACGGCCCCGGGTTCCTTTGGTGTTATGCTGACGGTTTCGAATGCAGTAGGCACGAACTCTATCACAAAACCGATTGTCGTCAGCGCACCACCAGCACCCAAGATTACCAATTGCGGCAGCACGGTGAGAATTGACCGGATCCTCCTTGCAACGAACAGTACGAGGACCATGTCTCTCGTGCTATGGAACACTGATCACGGTCTTGGCACGTACAATGTTACCATGGGCTTCAATGACACCCTCAACACGACGTTCACTGGGGTGTATCCGCCTAACTGGATGCCCGCCCCCCAGTTCCTGTTTGACCCGATGAGTTTCGTTACACCCGTCTATGATGTGAGGTTTTCCGGCATTGACTTCACCCAGACAAAGAGCAACCTGAATGTGAGCCTTGGGTGTTTCCAGATTAAGGGAAAGCAACCTGGGGAGTCCGTATTAATTCTGAAGAATTACAGCCTCCAGGATTATGGATATAATAGTATTACCCTCGATCCAAGGTACGCAAATGTGACAATTGTGGTGAAGGACCTGTATCCGATACCTGTCACCAATACCAATTATCCAAAAGACCTCGATGGGGACAATCTCTACGAGGATGTCAATGGTGATGGCGTCGCAAACTATGGTGATGTTATCGATTTCTTCCAGAATTATGGCTACATTGTATCGGTTGAATATTGGGAGTTCTTCGATTTCAACCACAACGGACACCTGGATCTTGGTGATACCATTGGTCTCTTCAGGATCATCTATCCGGTTCATTAATGGAGGAAGTAACATTCCATCCATTTTTAGGAATAAGGGGTGAATTACAATGAAATTTGAAAAAGCATTTAAAATTGCAGGAATTATCTGCATACTCCTCGCCGGCCTGGCAGGAATTGCATCAGCAGTGACGATCACTGTCGGCGGAGGACAAATAGCCACCGTGGGGGATCAGATAGATGTCCCGGTTACCCTGGATAGTGCCCCTACAGGTCTTTCATTCTTCCAGATGACTGTAACTTCCACAGATCCCTCGGTTGCAAGTATTGTGAAAGTGTCATTCCCGCCTTGGGCGACTCTTAATAGTACAGGGAGTCTTCCTGCGGGAACTGTTGAACTCACTGCAATTGATCTCGGTCATGCAAATCCGCCTGGTGCATCAAATATCCTTCTTGCAACGGTGACTGTAAAAGGTCTCAAGGCTGGATCAACCCAGTTGACGGTTAATAAGAACTCACTGGGTGATCCGAGTTACCATGAGTCACCCGCAGGAGTCGTTGTACCTGGTCCGATCCTGGTCCGGGGTGTAGCCCCGACACCAACGACCCCGGTCCCAACAACGTCAACCCCGGTACCGACTACCGTAGTACCGACAACCCCGACCCCGATACCAACGCCAACCCCACTACCAACCCCGGTTGGGCCAACCGGACAGGTCTACTTCTCCACCACACCTCAGGGGGCTGCAATCATCATCGATGGAGTCGCGTCAAATGGGGTTACCCCGTTCATCATCCCAGTACCGGTGGGCTCGCACCAGGTTGTCTTCAGGCTTGCAGGATATAATGAATTACAGGCGGGATTTACCGCTCAACAGAGCTCTATGACCACGGTTTCAAGGCGATTATCTCCCGGGGGAAGTATCATTCCGACAACCCGCGTAACTACCGTTGCCACGACCGTCCCCGGGACATCCGTTACGCCAATTACCACAGTACCAACAACAGGGCCGACAGTACTGCCTACAACTGTACCGACAGGTGATCCGTATTCCTGGTTGTACCAAGTGACGGTGCCATCCTGGTTTAAGACATATATACCATTCTTTTGAGAATAATCACTATTTTTAAAAAAAGACAATATTTTCAGTTCACCGGATTATCTCTCTATCCAGGGGGATTCTTCCAGAATTCGCAACACTATCTATTCCTGCCGGATGCTGCACAGATGCACTGCCCGAATGAGATGCACCCGTCTCCGAGCGGGTACTCCTTGTTTACGACAAGATTATGACCCGATTTTTCGATCTGATCCCGTATCGTGTTCCTGATTGCACTGTTAATGGCCACACCGCCCGAAAGGGCGATATCCTGCAAGCCCCGTTCATCAGCGGCATTGATTGCCATTGTGGCAATTCCTCCCGCCAGGTTATACTGGAACGACTCAGCGATATCATTCATCCCCCGCCGGTCATCCGGTGATAACCTCTCCAACCGGCTGAATGCCTCATTACAGAGTGCACGAGTGGAGAGGACTTCGGCCCTGCCGGTCCTGATGAACTCAGGTTCCCATGGCGTTGCAGTACCAAGGCAGGCGGCAGATTCAAGTTTCATTGCGGGTTCCCCATCATACGTGCGTTCACGGCATATCCCGAGAAGCGCCGATACTGCGTCCAGAACGCGGCCAGTACTGCTCGTATAAGAGACATTTACCTTCTTGCCCAGCTGTTTTGCCAGGATCCCGAGTTCGATATCTGTCCAGCCACGGCTGGCTAGAAGGTCAAGTACCCGGTCTTCCGGAAGGATACCGTAGAGCATCCGCTCCGGGAACCGGGTTGCGAGGTCTCCCCCGGGCATCGGGACAACCTCGAGATGACCCACCCGTTCGTAGTCCGGTGCCTGGCCTGCAAATATTTCCCCGCCCCAGACCGTACCGTCATCCCCATAGCCCACACCGTCAATCGCAATTCCGATACATGACCCGGTCGTTGTCGCGGCGATATGTGCCCGGTGGTGCTGGACGGCGATCAGTTCTGCACCAGACTCCTTTGCGAGCCGCTGTGCATAACGTGTCGACAGGAACTGCGGGTGAGCATCGTGGGCGATCACCTCATATTCCACGCCCAGCAGCCGACCGAGGTTTTCCACTGTCTCCTGCAGGTACGAGAATGTCTGGGGGTTCCGTACATTTCCCACATGCGGGGAAGTAATAGTAAACCCATCCTTGTAGATCGTCGCGTTGGAGTTCAGCTCCGGACCTACCCCGAGGATGGTCCGGTCACCAAGATCAATTTTTGTCCTCTTCGGGGCGATACCCCGCGAAAGCCTGATGATATGCCCGTCGCGGACGACCGAGTCATCGCAACGGTTGACGATGATCCGGTCATGGGTCAGAAAATAGTCCACCTCCCGGTTCATCTTCGACATCGCCTGGTCAATGTCCGTTACCATCGGGTACCCGGGCAGGTTCGCGCTTGTCATAATCAGGAGCGGATTTTTTAAATAATGGAAGAGGAGGTGGTGAAGCCCGGTATAGGGGAGCATGCATCCGAGAGTGTGGAGGTTGCTGATCTGTTGGTGCGATGAAGGGTCCCGTTTTGCCATCACCGCGATTGGCCGTTCGGGACTGTTGAGCATCTCTCTGTCAGCCGGTGTAACATGGACGATCTGGTCAAGGATATCAGGTCTCACCATAATCGCAAACGGTTGCTCAAACCGTCCCAGCCGCCGTTTGAGTTCACCGGACGAACGTTCCGTGCATACGAGATGGAACCCTCCGATCCCACGTATCGCGAGAATGAATCCCTGGTCAAGGAGCGAGGCCGTTTCCATCACCGGGTCCGGGGTCCTGACCTCGTTGCCGGATGGGTCAAGCAGTGTAAGCACCGGGCCGCATACCCTGCAGGCAATCGTCTGGGCATGGTGCCGCCGGGACAGGGGATCGGCATACTCCTTTCCACACGCCGGACACTTCGGGAAGGCCACCATAGAAGTCCGTTCCCGGTCATAGGGGAGTGAACGGATGGTGCTGTACCGTGGACCACAGTTCACGCAGGACGTGGCCCAGTACCCTTCATACCGGCCGTTTCTCCTGTCGATATCGTGGATGCACGCCTTACAGGTCGCAATATCCGGAGGGATCATTCCTGAGAGTGACCCGGGCTTGCTTGGCTCAATAACAAAACCGCCTGGAATAATTCCTGCGAGCGGACGGACCTCTACCGTGTCGATCCTGGACATCGGGGGGCCCCGCGAGACCGCTTGCAAAAACTTTTGAAATTCGTCCCCGCAGGCCCTGATCTCAACTTCACTCCCCAGGTTTGTAACAGATCCGCTGATGCCGAATTCTATCGCCTTCCGGAAGACAAAAGGGCGAAACCCGACCCCCTGTACAATTCCCCGAACGATAATAATTCCAGCCGTCTGCATTATTTTTCCAATAATTTTATTGATTTATACCACAATATAATAATAGGGTGTTACATTGTCGGGCCACATCAGGATAGTAAATGATCCAGTCGAACTGGTTCCCCTTCTCATCACGTTTCATAATGTTTCATACAAGAAGGTATATGACCTTCTAAATAAAGCGTGGATGACGGAAGAAGAACTGCGATCGCAGGTGAGAGAGGATGGACTGGAGCAGTGTCTCACGCTGCTGAAAAAGGGAAACCTCATCGAAGAGCAGTGGCGGATGCCAGCGTCCGGCCAGAAACCAATACGGGAGTACCGGGCGACTTACAGCAAGTTCAGGGCAAATTTCCAGTGCAACTTTTCCGACCTGTCAGACCTGATCTATATCTCAATATCCAATGACGAGTCCCTTCGCGAGATTGTCGAGCACCTCGAATCCGAACTCAAAACCGGTAACACTTCGATCGCGGATATTGCACGAAAATTCAACGTAAGCCCGGTGTTTATCAAGGGGCTTGCAAAGCGGATGCCTGGTCTCGATGTGAAGGGGCAGGGACTGGTGTTGCTTGAAAGGACATGAGGAAGACCCACTCTATATTATTCTCAGAAGCAAACGGGAAGTCACCCGCCTCCAGATACTTGTTGGTATCGCGGAGCATCAGCCTGCGGTTCGTCAGCAGGAGATCGCCAGCGAGCTCGGGGTGACTCCGCAGGCAGTGTCTGAATACATCAGGGAACTCATCGATGACGGGATGGTGAGTGCCAGGGGGCGGGGCCGGTATGAAGTCACCCGGAACGGGATCGAATGGGTACTCAACCATGCGGAGGCCCTTGAGTCCTACGCACGCCATATCCGCCTTGATATCATTCACCAGGTCTCGGTATGGACTGCAATTGCGGCAGAGGACTTAAAGACCGGCGATCCCGTCGGGGTGTACATGGAGGGCGGCTGGCTCTATGCGGGCAAGGTACCCCGGAACGCGATGGGAAAGGCGGTCATGGATGCGAATAAGGGAGAAGACGTGGGGATTTCACGGTTGAACGGCCTGATCTCCCATAGCGAAGGACTGGTCCATGTCTGTAAAGTACCACGGGTCCAGCGGGGTGGTTCAAGGAAGGTGAAACGGGACCTTCTGCGTGAGGTGACAGGCGGGGTCGGCATGGTTGCCGCGGTAGGTCTCGAGGCCTATATCTCACTCGAACAGATCGGCCGGAAGCCGGATATGTTCTTTGGAGCACGGGAGGGTGTGATCGAGGCGGCCTTCCACGGGATTGAATCGGCAATTGTGATCGTCGACGAGGAATTCACTGACTTTTTAAAGAGGCTTGAGAGCGTGGAGCTGACCTATATGATCCACGACCTGATCGCGCCATGAACGTCCTTGTCCAACCAGTAAAAGGAAGTTACCGGATCCTGTTCTATGATGAGTCGCATATACGGGGAGTTGGGATTGTCGATATCAGCGAGTCACCAAAAGGCGTTCGTCCTGATCATTACCGGCTGCGCTGGGGTGCGAAGAAGATATACCGGAATATCCCTACAAAGGAACTGCTCCTTTCGTTTCGCCAGACCCGGGTGAAACTGACCCGGCCGGACCCACTGTTTGAATCGTTTCTTAATGATTTCCAGGTAGGTTTTACCTATACGGATGTCTGCAGGATGTGTCTCATTGAAGACCGGATAACGAGGCTCGACCCGGGGACGTCGGTTAAGTATGGTCCATCGAGCGAACAGATCTGCTACGACTGTGCGCGGCGGGAACTGCGTCGGGAAGTGGCCCACATGGGCCACGTTGGCCGGGGTGCGCTCGGGCACATGGAGGAGCTCCTAAAGAAATACCGTGATATCGACCGTGTGCTCGCGAGTATTCAGCCAGAAAATGTTAAAATCGGTCAGACCCTGTTCGACCGGCTCGAAGCCCACCCGATCACTCATACCCAGTCGCTTCTGGAACTGGCACTACCACGAAAATTCGTGGACCTTGCCATGGTCGATACACTGATGCCCGCCCAGCAGCTGGCGGTAGATGCCGGGCTCCTGTTCGGAAAAGACCTCCTCGTTGTTGCAGCTACGGCGAGCGGTAAGACGTTCATTGGTGAGATGGCGGGGGTGAAGAATTATCTCGAAGGGAGGGGCCAGTGCCTGTTTCTCGTCCCGCTGGTCGCGCTTGCCGTCCAGAAATACCAGCGGTTTGACGAGCGGTATGGAAAAATCCTTGGGTCCGGTATCCTGATCGGGAAGAGCCGGTTAAACCTCCCGGACAACCGGCCGATTGGTGACCGGAACACCAATTCCCCTCTCCTTGTGGCTACCTACGAAGGCCTTGACCACATGGTCCGCTGCGGTGGAACGCCCGGAAAGATAGGAACAGTAGTGATCGACGAAGTCCAGATGCTTGAGGACCCTGAACGGGGGCACCGCCTTGACGGGATGATCGCCCGCCTGAAGTATCTCGCACCAAAGGCGCAGTTCCTGTACCTGAGCGCGACTATCGGGACCCCGAAATTACTCGCGAAGAAACTCGGGGCTACCCTCGTCAGGTATGATGAACGGCCCGTCGCACTTGAACGGTACCTGATGTTCACGGCACGAAAGGAGAAGATCCCTGCGATCAAGCAGCTGGCCGAGAAGGAATATACCCAGATATCCTCGAAAGGGTACCGGGGCCAGACGATTATCTTTTCGAATTCGCGAGCCCGCTGTCATATGATTGCTGAATCGCTCGGTCCCCGGTATGCACCGTATCACGCCGGACTTACCTCCCAGGAGCGGCGTGAGGTTGAGAAAAAATTTACCGAAGGGAAACTGGTCGGCGTGGTCACGACGGCAGCCCTTGGTGCAGGGGTTGATTTTCCAGCGTCCCAGGTGATATTCGATGCGCTTGCCATGGGTATCAGCTGGCTTTCCGTTGGGGAGTTTAACCAGATGTCCGGTCGTGCCGGCCGACCGGATTTCCATGACCTAGGGAAAGTCGTGGTCCTCGCCGAACCGGGCGCGACCTATTCGAGGGAGAGTAAGATCCCCGAGGAAGAGATGGCGCTGATGCTCCTCAAAGGGGAAATGGAAGAAGTTGCCCCTGTTCATGATATCGAGCAGAGCTCAGAAGAGCTGGTCGCGAACGCGGTGGTATGCAAGGGGGACCTCCAGGCACTCCATGAGATCACCGAGTCCATGGTAGGTACGGTCGAGCCCGTCCTTGATGAGTTGATCGGTCATCAGCTCGTCCGGCAGGAAGGTGGGAAAATTGTCCTTTCCGACCTGGCGAGGGTCATGGCGGAACATTTTATCGGCATGGAGCGGCTCCTCGAGATCAGATATCTTGTCACCCGGGTCAATGACCCGGTTGAAATTGTGGCCGAACTGGAAAGCCGTGAGTCCCGTGATGAACGGTCCGGGGAAACGAAGGGCCGCAGTGGTAAAGGGGGGAAAGAACAAGGTCACAGGGGATCAGGCGGTAAAGAGAAAAAAGGGAAGGCCGGGGCTTCTGGGAGGCCCGATCCGTCCGGACCAAAAACCGGTGGCCAGAAAGGCAGACGGCGGAAAAAAGGTGCATAGGCCTTGTGTGGGTACTGATCCAGGTTCTGTAAAAATAGACTATTCTTTGGCAGGACTGGGTGTGAGTTTCCCTGAAATTCTTTTTTTTCCTTTTGGGATCCAAATCAATGCCCGAATCGTATTACAACTGAAATACCCCCAGGTCTTACTGACTTCTTAAAAAAGATTGAATGGATATCTGTGCGCACATCAGGCACGGTTATCCTAAAAAATCGATTAATCCTTGATAAGTAAAACACCAAAGATGGCGAGGAAGATTCCGATGATGATCGCGACAATCCCCACGATCCCCTTCAATACGAATATGAATTCCGGAAGGAACATAACGATTCCATAGATGCCAAGGCCGATTAACACCAGACCGGCGATTAATGCTGCAATACCCATCTTATCCATACAATATCAAACTCCATTTAATATGGGCTTTATTCTTTAAAAACATACGGCCCCGGAGGGATATCAGGTGACTGACCCTGATTTGCGGACCAGGTATATTAAAAAAATGCCTGTTTCAGAATGATTCAATGAACGCATTAGTAAGCTGATTGAATCATCGTCGCCAACTATTGAAAAATAAACACCCTGGAAGAATGATGAGCACACAATGGTTTTTTTAGAAAAACGATATGGTCGGGGTACGATTACGATCTTCGCATCAGGTCCTGAAGGTTCCGGAAGTCCCATTTTTTCTTCCACATCAGATGAGACACGTGCCATCCACCCTGATTTTACCTGGGCATGGGAAAACCAAAAATGATGATTCGACGAGAGACAGGCAGGAGTAACCGGCAGATATGCGGAACCGCCAGAATTTAGCATGATCA
>CAIJED010000307.1 GCA_903819595.1 uncultured Methanomicrobiales archaeon
ATGGTGACCGTTTGAAAAAAGGTGGTAATGAGAGATGTGCTGATTACCCCGTTTGGAGAATAAAGAGGATAAAATTGAAGAGAATAGAGTAGAAACCGGGTGTAATGACCTGCAACTCAACAGTACTCGGTGACTCAATATATAAACGTGTGATAAAAGGCCATGCAGAATAGTAATCATTTGTACGATCGAGGACCAGGCATGAACTTTCACGTGAGATCTTCAAAGTTAACGGTGGGCCCTGGTTGTTTATCAGGACGAGATATTCATACAGCACGTATCTCCGCCACGTAATATACCGGGTTTAAAGGCAGGCAATTTTTTTTGTTGCTTTCATCGTACACAGAATTTATTCCAAAACATCTATTTCGGCAGGAGAAAAGATGCATACAGTTCATCTGGCTGAATCAGAATACCTGGTACGGATAAGATGTTCGGGTGGCAATAAATGATGGAAATTTCTCTTGATAAGCAGGCAGGATGTATGGTCATTTCGCTGAAAGGCAGGCTGGATGCTGATGGGGCCCACGTACTCACATCCTGTTTTGACCATATCACCGTCAAGGATGAAAAGTACCTGGTTATCGATATGAGTTCAGTACCATACATCTCCAGCGGTGGCATTCGCGCCCTTCATGCTGAATATAAAAACCGGAAAAATCACAATGGACAGATTATCCTTGCCGGAACCGGAGAGTTTGCCAAAAAGGTACTGGAAATGTCAGGGTTTTCAAGGATATTCCCCCAGTTCGCCACCTCTGAACACGCGATTCAATCCATTAATGAATTGTCTCTTGCAGGACCGGTATCAACGGAGTGGAAAGTTTTCCAGGGATTGCAGGAAAGTTCCATGGATATCGGGTATCACCCGTTATCGGAAGGCAGCGCCCTGCTCGTTTCTTATGGGCCCTGGAAGGAATTTTTTCAGTCAGGGCTGAAAACAGAAGACCTCCAGTCTTCACAATTCAGACATGGAGAATATTCTATCGGGATTGGTGTATTCGGACCATCTTCAGCCGAATGTGTCAACCTCACCGGAGATATGGTCACCGCGGGAAGAATGATTGCGTGGACACCTCCTGGCCGGTGTACCGCAGATTACGTCCTTCCCACTGCAGGTGCATCATCAGGACAACCTGAGCCGGGGGGAATTCCTGAAATTCCAGGCGTATTTTCTGCCTGTTCATTTTACCTTGAAGGAGACAGCCATGAAGTCTTCACAGTAAAGCCGGGGTCAGGCTCGGACACAGAAATCACTCTCGGAGATCTCTATGCAATCCTCTGCACCCATGCAAAAAACAGGGGTTCCCGGTACAATGGGATTATGGCCGTCAAAATCCTGGCCCAGGTAAGCGAAATAGAAACGATTACATTGGCAAAGTCACCGGTCGAACAGAACCGGCCAAAAGACAGAGAACCCATCTGGTCGGTCAATAACTATCACGAATGGTTCAAAAAATCCAGGATAGAAATCGGAGGCGACGTAACTCTCGTAAGTTTTGGGGTCGTATACGACCCGTCGATCAGGACCAGCCCGGACCACGAGATTATCACGACCTTCTTTCCCATGAATTTTCCGGCAGATGGGCAGGCGATGTTCTCACATACCCTTGGTATTACATTCAAACCATTCAATTGGGAACAGGATGACACGATTGACCTGGCAATCGGGAAGGTGGAATCAGAGGGGGAAGTGACGGGTATGTACCGCGTGGCCTCCCGGACTCGTATCAGGAGAGCACTGGTGGGGATCTCGTATATTGACAGCCTACGTTGCGACGATGGCCCTGAAATTGAACTAAACGAGCCATGCCCTGAGTGGACGTCAGCGTATGCAGCAATCACGCGCCAACTTCACAGGGGGAGTAAAAAAGTATCCCTTTCCCGCATTTCAGGGGGATTTAGTGGCTCTCTGGTCTTCAGGTCCAGTGTCATTGACCGTGCAGACCGGAAGCAGATGCCATTCGTGTTAAAACTCGGGCGCTGGTCAATAATCTCTGATGAAGTCCGTGGATATACCGACCATGTAGAGCGATATATCCTGAACAGTTCCACAAGACTCATCCAACAC
>CAIJED010000308.1 GCA_903819595.1 uncultured Methanomicrobiales archaeon
GTACCCGGTCCCCACCCCAGTCACTCATATTAAACGGCGGATTGGCGAGGATGAAGTCTGCTTTCAGGTCGGGATGTAAATCGCGGTGGAAACTGTCGGCATGTTCCTTTCCAAGATCATTGTCAATCCCCCGGATAGCAAGGTTCATCTTCGCAAGTTTCCATGTCGTCGGGTTTGACTCCTGTCCATAGATGCTGAGGTCTCCGATCCTGCCCCCGTGTGCCTCGACAAATTTCTCGCTCTGGACAAACATACCACCCGATCCACAGCAAGGGTCATAGATCCGCCCTTTGTAGGGGGAAAGCATCTCAACCAGTGTGCGGACCACACACCTTGGGGTATAGAACTGCCCACCTTTTCTCCCTTCAGCACTCGCGAATTGGGAAAGGAAATATTCGTAAACGCGGCCGAGGACGTCCTTTGACCGGTTCTCCTTGTCACCAAATCCTATACGGGCAATCAGGTCGATCAGCTCGCCCAGGCGTTGTTTGTCAAGGGCCGGTCTCGCATAATCCTTCGGTAGAACTCCTTTCAGAGATGGATTATCCCGTTCAACGGCGATCATTGCCTGGTCAATAATCTTACCGATTTCCGGTTGTTTTGCTGCTGCCTGGAGCGTTGCCCACCGTGCTTCTTTCGGGACCCAGAAGATATTTTTCGACCGGTATTCGTCCGGCTCTTCAACAGCCAGATACCTGGACTCCGGTTCCCTGATATACCACTCACTGTCCGGATTGCTCAATTCCGATTCAAGCTCGGTATGGCGTTCAGAAAAAGCATCGGAGATATATTTGAGAAAAATAAGGCCAAGAACGACGTGCTTGTATTCCCCGGCATCCATATTATTACGGAGTTTATCCGCCATCTTCCAGCATTCTGCTTCAAAACCAAGATTTGCGCCATTTGAAGCGGATGAAGACTTTTTTGCCACGGGAGACCAGCTCATTGACTAAAATTTCTAACAAAGATGTATCGGCGTTGAAAGAATAAAAGCCATCTGATGACGAATTTGTGGATAGGAACCCACCCGGTCCAAATAGAAAAAGAAAAAATTAGTTTTTTCCGGGGTTGAACACATTATCAAAGATCTGGTCTGACCCGGTATTTGCGAGCCTTTCACGCTCGGTCGGTTCCTCAGCAAATCCGAGGACCGGTAATTCCATGCTGACCCCGGGCACATGGTTAAACATCTTCTCCATCTCGACCTGCTGGGAGTGCATGAAGAGTGCATTGGGGATCTCCATCGGGCAGTTCTCTTCGCATTGTCCGCAATTGACACAGGAATCTGATATATGGGCAAAGCGGATCATGTGGAACATGAAACTCACGGGGAGTTCTCCCGGTGGCACCAGGTAGGGTTTCTTCGTACTGCATTCCACGCAGTAACAAATCGGACAGTTTTCGATACAGGCGTAGCACTTGATGCAGCGTGAGGTTTCCGTCACGATCTTCGTTAAACGCTCTTTTCCTGTACCCAGTGATGTGAAATCATGTTTTCGCCATTTGTCACCGAGCTTAAACATCGCCCCTTCTACTTTGGCCCGGATCTCGATACCCTTCGGGTTCGCCTTCTCCATCGCGATCGCACCCGCCTTCTCTGCGGCACCCAGTAGTTTTGCACCCTTTTCACTGCAGACTTCCACAAACGTGGCTTTACCTGCTTTATCACCGATGATACCCCAGTTACCACAGGCGAGATCTGCCTGGCGGGGGATCTTCATCTTGCAGCGACGACAGTTGGGGCGACGACCAAAACCGGCTTCCTCGAGTTCATCGATGGAAATCCCTTTGTGCCCGCCTTCGTACTCGATAATGAACTGGCCTTTGTCGATCTCTTCCTTGTGAACGGTCTCAGGGTCAACATCGAACTTCTCGCGGATCATCTTCCTGGCAAGGACAGGGCTTACGGTCCCTCCGCAGTTCACACCGATCATGATAATATTATCAAGATCGATCTGCTGGCGTTTTGCCAGTTCGTACATCCCCATCGCATCGCACCCTTTCACGGTGACAGCGAGTTTCTTGCCCCATGCCCCGTTCAGGTATTTCTTGATCAGCTTTGCCATCAGGAGCGTCCCGCAGTGCAGCGACCCGGCCGTCTGGTCGATATCCTTCGGATCGGTAATAATTGTCGGCACTGCATCGTAGACATCGACACCCTTCTTAACAGCAAGGACTGCATCGACGGCCTTCGTCTCGAGGGCATACTTAAGAAGTGCAGAGACCGCACCACCACATTCCGCCTTCTTTGCGAGGTCTGCATTTGTTGTCCATGCGTAGACCATATCGCCTTTTGCGACCATGTTATTTCACCGCCTGGATCTTTTCAACAGCCACGGCACAGTGCTTCAGCTCCGGCATCTTGGATAACGGGTCGAGTGCTGTGTTGGTCAGCATGTTTGCCCCCGGACCGAAGTGCATCGGCATATACAGCACCTTCGGAGCGACATCATCGCTTACCCGTGCAATCGTGATGCATTCACCACGGCGGCTGCGCACTTTGATCTTCTCATGTTGCTTGATGCCGAGTTCGGCCGCATCTTTCGTATTGATCTGGATATATGACTCGGGTACCTCGTAATCCAGCACCTTGCACCGTCCGGTCTGGGTACGGGTGTGGTAATGGAAGATCACACGGCCGGTCATGAGCGAGAACGGGTATTCTGCATCTGCAACTTCCGCAGGCGGGCGGTACTCAAGGCCAAAGAATGTGCCCAGGCCATCCGCAGCAGCGAACTTCTCCTTGTGAAGGATCGGCGTCCCCGGGTGTTCGATCGTCGGGCAGGGCCAGTGGATCGCCTCGGGCTTCTCGATCTTCTCGTAGGTCACGCCGAACTGTCCGGGGGTGCATGCCCGCATGTCGTCCCAGACATCCTTTGCAGACTTCCAGTCAAAAGTCTTCAGGCCCATCTTCTTCGCAAGCATGGCGATGATCTCCCAGTCATACTTCGACTCACCGGGGCCGTCGACCGCCTTCCGGACGCGGTTGACCCGCCTCTCGCCGCTGGTAAAAGTCCCATCCTTTTCTGCGAAACAAGTACCGGGCAGGACGACATCCGCATACTCGCAGGTCTCATTCCAGAAAATATCCTGTACCACGCAGAAATCCAGCTTGTCCAGCTGCCTCATCACATGGTTGGAATCAGGGTAGGATACGACGGGGTTCAGACCCAGGAAATACATCGCCTTGATCGGATCGCCGCACTGGTTGATCTGCTCCGTCAGGGTCACGCCGTACCAGTCGGGGAGGGAGCCTTCCTTCAGGCCCCAAAGCTTTTCCATCTTTTCACGGTTGGCGGGAACAGCGACAGCCTGGTACCCGGAGTAGACATTCGGGTACGCACCCATATCGCAGGCACCCTGCACGTTGTTCTGCCCACGGAGCGGGTTCACTCCCACGCCGGGACGTCCGATGTTACCGGTGAGCATCGATAAGTTGCCCATCGAACGGACATTGTCGGTACCCGTTGTCAGTTCAGTAATGCCGAGACAGTAGATGATGACCGCGTTCTTTGCATTTGCATATTTGCGGGCAAAATCCTTCACCTTCTCAACCGGGACACCGTGGATCGACTCGACGTCAGCGTAATTCTCAACCGTCTTCTTGAGGTCCTCAAATCCTTTGGTACGGTTCTTGATGAACTCCTTGTCCTCTAACCCTTCCTTGATGATCCAGTACATCATGGAGTTGGCCAGCGCGATGTGCGTCGAGGGGTTGAACTGGATCCACTCGGTGGCGAGCCGTGCCGTTGCGCTGTACCTCGGGTCCACCACGATGACAGGGGTCCCTTTCATTTTTGCCTGGGCCACACGCCGACCTGCCAGCGGGTGCGCTTCGACCGCATTCGAGCCCCACATGACGATCAGGTCAGAGTTCAGGACATCCTCAAACGGGTTTGTCGCGGCTCCGGAGCCAAACGAGAGCGAGAGCCCTGCAACCGAAGGTCCGTGGCAGATACGGGCGCAGTTGTCGACGTTGTTTGTCAGGAACCCTGCACGAGCCCACTTCTGCAGTGCGTAGCAGTCTTCATTGACCGTACGACACGAAGACTGGAAGCCAAGGGCCCTCGGCCCGAGCTTCTTTGAGATCTCCGTGAACTTCTGAACAATCAGGTCCAGGGCTTCATCCCATGAGGCCTCTTCAAATTTGCCGTTTTTCTTGATCAATGGTGTTGTCAGCCGGTCAGGGCTGTGAACGGGTTCCCAGCAGGTCATCCCCTTGGGACAGAGCTTCCCTTCATTGATCGGTGAACGCTTGTTCGGCTCAACACCGACGCATTTCCCATCAACGACGACGAGGTTCAGCCCACAACCCACGCCACAGTAGGGGCAGGTGGTTGATACATATTTCATATTCTGTTTAACTTCACTCATCCAAAATCTCCTGGTCTGACTGTAAAATATTAATGATAATTAATTGACTATGAGCGCGATGAAGGTAATCCAATTTTGTCTTGTAGTGAAAATTATTTAATGCTTATGAAATTATTACAAAATCTGTTGAATAGTGGTGGGTAATGGTAACTACATTAAGTATACATGCATCCAGGGGAGCATGGAAAATGCGACCGCCGGGTCAAAAAACGGATCATTGACCGGAGCAATATTCTCGTATCGATCCCGGGAATCCAGCAACATGACGAGCAAAAACCGGATACACCAGGTTTTCGTTGTTTCGGGAGTTGGGTTACTGGCCACAGGGTGATTTTTCAGTGAATATTTGAGCCGTATTTTATAATTGACCCGCGTCTGAATACGATTCAGCCATTCGGACCCGGTGGAATGTATTGCCTGAGTAACAGGTCCCCGATTATCGGAAACCACCATTAATAACGTTATAACAATACTATCATAGAGTGAACAGGAATGGCAGGCCATAAGGATAATACGGGGGATCTCACGGCAATGATGGAACGGGCGGGAATGGATACACGATTACAGGAGTACATCAGGAATACGGTCTCCCTCCACAGTTACCCGGCACCGGGAGTGCTCATTGGTGCGATCATGGTGGATTACGCACTTGAACTCTTAGGGACCAACCCGGATGAGAAATTGTATGCCGTCTGCGAGACCCCGAAATGTCTCCCTGATGCCATTCAGGCAGTCGCCCACTGCACCACCGGGAACAAACGGCTCCAGGTGTTACCCATCGGAAAATTTGCAATTACCATGAATATCAGTTCAAAAGAGGACAGCACCGTGGCGGTACGGGTTTTTACAGATCCAAAAAAGATGGAGAACTACCACACCATCAACACCTGGTTTATCAATTCTCCCTCGTACGATCGGCATACGATGGCGGAATCGCTCCAGGAGGAAATTTTACTCGCCCGCCGGGACATCCTGTCTTTCGAATGGGTGAGGGTAAAAACTTCCCAAAAACCGAAATGGAATGCTGTCATTTGCCCTGAATGTGGAGATATGGTACCGGATTACCTGCTCGAACATAACAAGTGTGCAGCCTGCGGGTCGAAAGGGTATTACGAGAAAATAACCTGATCCTTTTTTTTACCACGTGAGCGGTGCGGGTAAGATGACCCGGTCCGGGGAACTGTAGATCATCATCCTCGGTGGCCGGGCAAACCCCGCAAGCGTCATATTTACCTGCCTGGCAAGGCAGATCCCGGTCGAAAATGGCGATGTATTGCTCACCAGTATGGGAATACCGGCCCGGTATGCCTTTGCCACCATTCCGGCGGGCAATCTTCCCGTGCATACCATGAAACACCGTGAAAGGTCCACCCCGTCAAGTAAAGCATTCCCCACGGCTTTATCAATTGAATTATGCCTCCCCATATCTTCCATCGCTGATTTGATCTCCCCGTGTTCATCCAGGATGACCGTACAATGTGTGCCGCCGGTAATCCTCCATGTTTTCGCAAGGTGATGGATCTTTTCCATCGCATCAAATATCGTCTGTAAATCTACACAAAGTCCATCGGGTAATGGCTCTGTTAAGGACTCCCAGGTCGTTTTTACACCAACGCACCCTGAGCTCCGGATCTCGGTAGTCCGTGACGAAACATCAAATGCAGGATTGGAAACCGTCATGGATATATTGGGGGGGTCGATGGTGATACCCGTGATCTCACGGATCGAGGAGACGAGACCCTCACAGATGCAATACCCGTATGCATACGACTTTAAGTCTTTTGGTGTCAGCGTCAGGCTCGCCACTCTCGTACCATTGAGCAACAGGTTGATACTGTCTTCAACCGATACCTCCACCCATGTCCTATCGGCCCCGTGTTCCGTAATGTCGATAATTTCATATTCACGTGTCACGGCGTCAATCTGATGTTCATCCAGGTTTGAAGATGGGGGTGGAGAATTCTGCATACTGGACCTCGGCAAGAGAAGGATACGATCGATTTTGGGGTATCCAGGCAGGCACTGATGAGTACACGCCTGCTCACCCCGTTTCTATACATTCTATACTTTTTATAAAAATTAAATGTTTTTGCCAAACAACCACACGAATGAATGTCAGGCTAAGCCCGCCATGACCATCTGTTCGGGGAATATGATCGGGGCAAAATACCGGTTTTTGTGATCCTGGCAGGAACAGCCAGAAGAATAATTACTATCCATGAACGCATGGACGGATTACGAAATGGTTTAAAATTTAGGCATTACTAACCCTGACCAGGATGGAGTGTCTCTGACCGGGCCATTGAATATTCAGAAGATTCTCCCTTTCCTCCCGGAAAACCGTTACGATAACGTTGACGTGATTACATCATCCGGAGAGAGGAGGTATCTGTTCTTCAGGTTCATTATTGGACCAGAACAATACACTTGGGAACTTATCGACACGATACTGTTAATTAAAAATAGTAAAAAATAGAAAAATATATCATATATTACATTAACATTGGTAGTGGGCACTCATCGTGAACTGCAAAGCCAGGATTAGTATGATCACACACATCTTCCGAAAAAATACCTCACGACTGAGATTTGGTATGATCTGGGGATCATATCTCGCCTAAATCA
>CAIJED010000309.1 GCA_903819595.1 uncultured Methanomicrobiales archaeon
TACCGGGTCGGATTTGATTCCTGTCAGAACGAAGTGGATTTTCGTTCCAGCTGGGTATTCATCTGTGATTCGTCGGATGGCCTCTGCGGCTGTTTCGTAAGTCATGTTCTACATCACCGGCGGCTTACAACACCGCCTGGACCCCCATCCGAGCACAGGGCTCTTATCCCTGGCGTCCGCAGGCGACTGGGATAAGTGTCCTTGGGCGGAACTCCTGCGTAGTGTGTGGTTTGCGAGCCAGGCGCAGTGCCCGCAGGCTTCCGCTGCGCCGACCTATCGTAACAAGGCGACAGAGTTACGGTACATGCCCGGGTTTGCCCGACCGGCTGGGTGCCCGCGGCACCCAAAGAGGTTTTGACGTAAAATAAAACCCCCACGCCTCCAGTCTCAAATCAACAATGGAGCATAATCTGGATCATTTGAATGTCGTGAAATTCGCACAAAAATAAAAATTATTTATTGTAAATTTGCATCAGGTGAACGATTGCAAAGGAGATCAGAAAATTGTTCGTGTGGCTTTTGGAAGTGATTGGTAGTGAGTTATCGCCTCCTGTCTACCCTGTTTGTTCCCCTTAGAGACACTACCAGTTTGACCGGGACAAGAATAGCCGTGTTGTTTTTTTGAGTTGATGAAGGAAAATATCATTTCCCTGGCATGGATGCGGACAGTAAGCACCGGTGGTGTGGCCTCGCTATTTAGGCTTGGCAGGGATGGGAGCCGGAAATTACGGGGACAAACGCAATCACGGGGATTTGGGTCGCGAGGATGCAGATCTTCGAGAGCGTTTTATTTCCTGCCTTCGCATTATTTCCTTCTCGTGTTCAATCTCTTCGATAAGTTCCTGTTCACTGGGTAGATAGAGTTTATACCGTGATGCAAAGAGCTGGTTGTTATCATTCAGCACAGAATACCGCACCACCGTTTCATCCTTCTCTGTGCAGAGAATGATGCCAATTGTCGGATTGTCTCCTTCCGTTTTTTCCCGGGCTTCAAATAACCGCACATACATATCCATCTGTCCAATGTCCTGATGTGCCAGCTTCCCTGTTTTGAGATCGATGAGCACAAAACACTTCAGAATGAAGTGGTAAAAGACGAGGTCAATATAAAACTCCGATGTTTCGGTGCTGATCCTGAACTGGCGGGAGACAAATGAGAACCCTTTACCTAGCTCGAGGAGGAACTGCTGGAGTTTATTGATAAGCGCCTGCTCAAGATCCCGTTCAAGATAAGATGACGAAGTTGCGATTTGCAGAAACTCCAGTACATACGGGTCCCGGATGAATTCCTCCGGTCGTCTGGTCAGCGGCTGTGTCACCTCCTTTGCTTCGGTCGTAACTGCATCCCTATCACGACTTGTAAGCAGTCGTTCGTAATAGAAGGAATCAATCTGCCGCTCAAGTGCCCGGACACTCCAGTTCTGACTTATCGATTCTCCTATGTAATACCCCCGGGCTGTGGGGTTCTCTATCCGCATCAGGAGTCTGTAATGTGACCAACTCAATTCGCTACACACTGTGTAGCTTTTTTCATCAGCAGGGATATCCCCGTCGTGGTATCCTTTTGGGAAGGTAAGGAAAAACTGGCGGAAATTCTTGAGGTTCGCGAAGGAAAAACCACGCCCGAATTCATCTGTCAGCTGTACCGCCAGATTTTTTAACAGGTGGGTTCCATACCCTGCACGGTTTTTGCCCGCCTGCTCTTCTTCCACAATTAATCGTCCGATGTTCCAGTACGCTTCAACCATTGCATTGTTGACAGCCTGATAGGCCCCTTTTCGTGCGTTATGTATAATCTGCCGGAGCGAATCATACAGGGGATTTGATACAACGGGGTGGTGGGGCATAGGAATACTTCCTTACGGGAATTATTGTATGTATGGGTTATTTGGACCTCTTCCTTTTTCTGGTTATTGTTCTTTGATTTTAGAAAGCCTCTTGCCTCCACCTGAAATTTCGCTCTTCATTTATGGAAATTCTTTCGAGTAGCCAAAAGTCATATCTGGCTAGTAGAGCTATCAGAGCGACATACACGAGAACAAGGATTGAAACTACCAGAGTAGTTGCTTCGTTACTACCCAAATAACTATAAATCATCATCTTTCAAAAATAGCCTATTACAATGGCTAAATATTCATGGCACGGCGAATCTGTTCTTCATCCAGCCACCTCGATGAGTAATTCGCTAAGAACAACCATCCCAGCATATCTCGTGAATCAGTTTAATCTCAAGAAGGGAGACAAATTAAACTGGGCTATTGAAAACGGGGCCGTGGTTATCCAGGTGGCCAAGCAGGAAAATAAAACCCTGCGATCATAATCACCGACCGGGAAAAGTTATTGTCCTCCTAGCAGTGCCTGCGGAAGGATAAATCCCTCTATTATACGCCCGAATTATCGAAACGATACCGCTTACGGGGTATACACGCCCCACCCCAACTTGTAAAAACCGTTCTCGTTCGTTTAAATCGCCCGCATTTGGCTCCGATTGGGGTAGATGCTGAATAAGGCTAAAATGGACGATTTCCCCCTAATCCAAACGATATTTAGCCTGTATTGGGCTTTACCCCTTTCCAGAGTCCCATAAAAGACCCCCTTAAACGCAGGATTTGCCAATTCCCAGATTGCCCCTGGTCACTTTAATGCCCCACCACAAGACACGATCAAACCCGGGCCTGACCATCTCGGTCCTCAACCCAACCTCCAAGTTTTCGGACGATATCAACCAGAACTCCATCGTCCTGAAA
>CAIJED010000310.1 GCA_903819595.1 uncultured Methanomicrobiales archaeon
GTAGATTCGTGTTCAGGTGTTCGCACTGGAAGAAAACAGCCAGTAGGTGCGATGCGTTTAAGCCAATCAACCCGGCTGTCAACGAACATGCGAATAGTAATCCCAGCTAGAGAAGGCCGGGCCTGCAAACATGATCGCTTATTTTTCCTGCCTCCGGCGGATTACGACCAGATAATACCCGGCGGCGATGACCACTATAGCCCCTGCAATGATAATGGCCATGGCTGCCATCCCACTCATACCAGTCGGTTGAATAACGGTGACCGGTACCTTCACCGTATCTGATATCTGGCTGTTGTCAAGTGAATCACTATACCGGACCTCGGAATCGAGGGCATAGTCTTTTGCAACGGCATCAGCACTCACTCCCACTTCATATCGTGCCACAGCCGTCGTTCCCGGGGCAATATCACCAAGATATGCGGAATCGTCATTGCTGGTAAAGGGGTCAACCACGCTGATCCGTGACTGTGCGTTGTAGGCTGTTGTCACCCCCGAGTTACGGTAGGTCACTTCGATGATCTTTTTCTTACCGGCATTCATCTGCGAGTCCGTGGCTATCACGTCAAACCCTATTTTTCCACTGACCGGGATCCCCACGGTGGCCGGAACGGATGTAACGATATCCCCGTCATGATTCTTGTACACGGCAATCACGTCAACCGGGTACTCCTGCGCTTCTGCATCACGGGAGACTGATACTTTAAACCGGCAGACCGTTGAATTTCCGGCAGCAAAATCGCCAATATATACACTGCTGTCAGTGGGTGTTACCGGACTGTTGCCATTTCTTAAAATTTTTATAATGACTGACCGGGCATCTTCTCCACCACGATTCGTAACATTAAGGTCAAGATATCCTTCCGTGCCAACGGTAAGCGCTTTATTGCTGACCGGGGATACGAGGAGGAAAACTTTCGGTTCGATTCTCAGGGGGAGGGAGGTTGTGATACTTTTTGTCTTATACGAATATTCGATAAGGTCCCCTGCACTCTGTTCGGCACCGGCCAGGTACTGGTAACTGATTGTAAGGGGAAGCTGATATTCACCCGCCGCTGCCTCTTTCGGGATTTTTATATTATATACTACCTGAACGGTTTTACCACCAGGGATGTCCCCTACTACCTGTGAATCGGATTTGATGATCATGGGTGAATCTCCGGGTGAAAGTGAAGCAGTGACAAATTTCGCCGTATTTGGGAGGTCATCCCGTTCAATATACCCGGTCTGCACAAATTTCATCGTTGTCAGCCCGCGGTTTTCGATTTTCACCGGGAGTTGCACATCCTGACCGGGTGCAAACTGGTTTGTCCCGGCAACGGTAGCCGTGAAGGTCGGACCATCAGAGATGTACAATGTCCCGGCCATTGTGGGCACTATTAAAAAAACCATGATTATTGCTATCAGAAAATACTGTATTTTCATTTGAGATCACTTGTTGTTCTTGTTATAACAACATTTATTACTCGACCGTATATATAGGTATTCAATGGCCGAATCACAGGATGAACTCTCAAATATTGCTGAATCTTTGAAATCGCTCGGGCTGACAAAGTATGAAGCGCTCGTCTATATTGCCCTTTTAAAAGTTGCAGGAGCAACTGCCACTGAAATCCACGAGATATCAGGGGTACCTCGCGCATCAGTGTACCCTGTATTCGACCGTCTCATCCAGAAGAACCTGGTTTCCGTATCGAACACATCACCAAAACGATTCGATGCAATGCCACCTGAGGAGGGTATCAGTAACCTTCTCGCAAGTATTGAGGACAATGCACAAGAAGCCAAAAAAGTGCTTTCTGATATATTCAGCCAGAGGATCGGTGTTGAAAGAGGAACACAGGAGTTGATATGGAGTATTTATGGCCTGGATAATATCCATATCCGGATATCAGATCTCGTTCATCATGCAAAACAGAGCATCCGGATATTTTGCAATATGCAATTTTTCACCCCTGGCATGATCGAGACGTTGGAGGCATCTGGGGAAAACATTGCAATTGAAATAATTGTTGACCAGTGGACAGGGGACGTTCCCAGAAACCTGAAGGTTTTGATTAAAAAAGCACCAATCGGTCATGGAATTGATAATAAAATTATTACAGGCGGTGTTTTTTTGTTCGACTGCAAACGTGTGATGGTGATAATGGGCCCCCAGAATGAAGGATTAACCGGACTCTACTCCGAATCTGACGGTTTTGTCAGATTTTTCAGCTCATACTGGCGATTTTTCAAGGACTGGGCCAGAAAATAAGAAACAAGGCACATCCGGAAAAGAAGGGAGCAGGTAGGTTTAATATTCGTTAATATGGGTCAATTCGCCCGCATCCATCAGACCTTTCATCGCCCTGATTACCTCCCATCGCCCTTCTTCCCGGATTGCGGCCATCGGGTTTGTTCCTCCGACGGCAACGATTCCCAGGTACTGGGGGTCTACGGTCACCCCTAAAGCCGGAGCGTTCGGCATACCAACTTCGAGGATACCTGACAGGTCACTCCCCGTAAGGCTGTCCAGTACTTCCCCGACAAGAGGTTCCGCCTCCATGTGGCATTCCCTGATGTTCGCGAGGAGGTTCCCGCTCCCACTCCTCATGACCGCGTTCACCGAGGTGATCTCCTGCGAGATGAGGACCTGAAGTGGGTCAATAGTCGTATACTCGTACAGGATCATATGGATGA
>CAIJED010000311.1 GCA_903819595.1 uncultured Methanomicrobiales archaeon
CTGACTGCAGATCAGCTACAACCCGGTTCGAATCCGGGCATTGGCTTTCTCCAGGGATTTCTTGAGAAACCCAAAGAGGAAAAGCGAAGAAAAGCACCTCTTCCATGCCAGGTGGGAAAAAATCATGAGTACCAGAATCCAGAAAACATTTGAAGCACTCTTCCAGCTCGAAGAGGTCAGGGGACTCTTTCGGGAATCGCTACCTACCGGACTCGATTCAGAAGAGGAAACCGTGTTCAGGCAGAGGATAGCCGATCTCAAGGCGATCATCGCTGACCTCGAGGCAGGGACCGGTACACCAAAGGTGACAAAGATCGCCGGCTCTATTGACCTGCGGACGCGGGAAGAGGAGTACATCAACATCCAGCCGATCCAGGCAGCGGGGCGACTGACAACAGAGGCGAGGAAGGCCCTCATCTCCTATGGTGACGGGTACTCAACATGTGACGCCTGCCGGAAACCGTTCCGCCTGGACAAGATCTCGAAGCCGGGTATCGCAGAGTTCCACCGGGAACTGGCAAAATTCGTCAACATGGACCATGCCCGGGTCGTCCCGGGAGCACGCCGCGGGTTCCAGGCAGTGACGGGAACACTGGTCAACAGAGGTGACAGCGTGATTGTCTCTGCCCTTGCGCATTATACTGAGTTTCTCGCCGTAGAAAGTGCAGGTGGTGTCGTAAAGGAAGTCCCCCTAAATAAAAAGAATATCGTCACCGGTGACGCAATGGCAGAGAAGATTGAGGAGGTCAGGCAGGAGACCGGAAAACTTCCGGTACTGGTGATGATTGACCACTTCGATTATCAGTTCGCAAATGAACACGAAATTGAAAATATCGGAAAAGTTGCACACCAGTATGACATACCGTTCCTTTACAACGGAGCATATACGGTGGGTGTACTGCCGGTCGATGGGAAGAAGATCGGGGCGGACTTTGTGGTCGGCTCCGGACATAAGAGTATGGCATCGGTCGCACCGTCCGGGGTACTGGCAATGACCGATGAATGGGCCCCCAAAGCGCTCCGCACCACCGCGATGACGGGTGACCTTACGAAGCGAAAGTTTGGCATAAAGGAGGTGGAATTGCTCGGATGCACGCTGATGGGTGGGACACTGTTATCGATGATGGCATCGTTCCCGACCGTAAAAGCCCGGACTCTGAAATGGGACGACGAAGTAAAGCGGTCCAATTATTTCATTGACCGGCTCCTGAAGATCCAGGGAAGCAACGTGCTCTCGGAGTATCCCCGAAAGCACACCCTTTCCAAGGTTGATACAACAGGGAGCTTCGATACCATTGCACAGACTCACAAACGTCGCGGATTCTACTTCAGTGATGAACTCTCGTCACGTGGTATTGTCGGCGAGTTCGCCGGTGCAACACGGACCTGGAAACTGAACACCTACGGTCTGAACGAAAAGCAGGTCCACTATCTCGCCGACGTTTTCACCGGGATCGCGGAAAAGTATGGGATTTCCGTGGTGAAGTGAGTCAGGTAAGCAGATCTACCGGCGAATACCCTCGGATCATCAGGACTGATCCTGATACCAGGCAATCCCGGTATCCAAATTCAAAATCAACCCCGATCGAATATCCCGAAACGGGGAATTACGAAGAAAAATATCCACGATAAGAATTGATGAGGAATCCATTATGACAGACAGGAAGTTCAATTTAGGAACCCTCGCCCTCCATGCCGGGCAGGTGGCTGACCCCACAACCGGGTCAAGAGCAGTACCAATCTACCAGACATCCTCCTACGTATTTAAGAGTGCGGAACATGCGGCGAACCTCTTCGGTCTCCGCGAGCTCGGGAATATCTATACCCGTCTCATGAACCCGACCACGGATGTATTCGAGAAGCGTGTTGCAGCGATTGAAGGCGGTACCAGTGCAATTGCCACCGCATCAGGGCAGGCCGCGATTACCTATGCGCTCCTGAACATTACCCGGACCGGTGACGAAATCGTCTCGGCGGACAACCTCTACGGCGGTACCTATGAGCTATTCCACTACACCTTCCCGAAACTTGGAAGGCATGTGATCTTTGTCGATTCGACAAAACCGGAAGCCTTCAAAAAGGCAATTACCCCCAGGACCAGGGCAATTTATGCAGAAACGATAGGAAATCCGAAACTGGATGTTCCGGACTTCGAAGCACTTGCAAAAATTGCCCATGACGCCGGAATCCCGCTTGTTGTCGACAATACAACAGGGGTCGGACTTGTCCGTCCTATCGAGTACGGTGCGGATATCTCTGTTCTCTCGGCAACGAAGTACATCGGCGGTCACGGGAATTCAATCGGAGGCGTTATCGTAGATTCCGGCAGGTTCTCATGGAATAACGGGAAATTCCCCGAATTCACCGAACCCGACCCGAGCTACCACGGTCTGAAGTACTGGGATACATTTGGTAACTTTGCGACCTTCGGTAACGTCGCGTTTACCTTCAAAATCCGTGTCTCCCTGATGAGAGATACCGGTGCGGTGCTGAGCCCGTTCAATGCCTGGCTCTTCCTCATCGGCCTGGAAACGCTCCATCTCCGGGTACCCCGCCACTCGGAGAATGCTCTCGCCGTCGCCCTGTTCCTTAAATCGCATCCGAAGGTGGCCTGGGTAAACTACACCGGGCTCCCCGATCACCCGAGCCACCAGCTCGCAAAAAAGTACCTGGACGGTGGGTTTGGACCGATCGTCAGTTTCGGGGTTCTGGGTGGGGAGAAAGCCAGCACGAAGTTCATTGACCGCCTCAGTCTCTTCAGCAATCTCGCCAACATCGGGGACTCCAAGAGCCTTGTCATCCACCCCGCTTCCACGACTCACCAGCAACTCACCCCGGAAGAGCAGCGGAAGACCGGGGTTACCCCCGACCTCGTCCGCCTGTCCATTGGAACTGAAGACATCGGGGATATCATCGGGGATCTTAAGCAGGCTCTTGAAGCCAGCTCGTGACCACGTAACAAAGGGGCTATCAGGGAAATTTTCATCATGGACAGACACGTCGGCTATCCCGGAATACGACCCGGATTGGAAGGTGCGTATTGATGATCAACGGATCCATAGGGCTTGTCACTACACAGTACTATCACCATCCTTCCCCCCTTATACTTGAGAGTGGGGAGACACTTCCCATCCTGACGGTTGCCTATGAGACCTATGGTCAGCTGAATCGCAATAATAGCAACGCCATCCTGATCTGCCACGCCCTTACCGGCGATGCGCATGCAGCCGGGTTCCATGCGGGTGATGCCAAACCGGGATGGTGGGATTCAGTAATCGGCCCCGGGAAGGCGTTTGATACTGACAAGTACTTCGTCATCTGTTCGAATGTCATCGGCGGTTGTCAAGGATCGACCGGGCCATCGGTAGAAAACCCGGCAACCGGAAGGCCATTCGGGACTTTATTTCCTGTCATAACGATAAAGGACATGGTAAATGCCCAGAAACTGCTCATCGATTATCTGGGGATTTCGCAGCTCTATGCAGTGGCAGGTGGATCAATGGGGGGAATGCAGGTACTCCAGTGGACGGTCAGCTGGCCGGACCTTGCCAGCAAGGCGATCGTCATTGCATCAACCGCCTATTCGACGCCCCAGCAGATCGCATTCAATGAAGTAGGTAGGATTGCCATCACTTCCGACCCGCTATGGGAGAATGGGGACTATTACCAGCAGAAATCCATTGATTCCACCGGTCCTCACGGGGGCCTTGCACTGGCACGAATGATCGGTCACATCACCTACCTTTCGAACGAGTCCATGCATGAAAAGTTTGGCAGGGCATTGCAGGATAAAGATCGGATAGGTTATACGTTCTCCACAGATTTCGCCGTTGAGAGTTATCTTCACCACCAGGGAGATACATTCACCCAGAGGTTCGATGCCAATTCGTACCTCTACATCACCAAGGCAGTCGACTATTTTGACCTGACCAAAGATGGATCGCTTGCGAAAGGGCTTGCCGGAGTCCACGCCGCATTCCTGATCATATCAGTCTCATCGGACTGGCTCTATCCCCCCTACCAGTTGGAGGAGATCGTATCGGCGCTGACAGCAAATAACCGCGAGGTCCGTTACAGCGAGATTCGCTCTAACTTTGGTCATGACGCGTTCCTGCTGGAATACGGCCAGATCAATTACCAGATCTCCGGGTTCCTTTCAAGGACCGTCGTTGGGGATATTATGATCCGGGATGTCCCGACCATTGAAGAAGGGGCGACAACTGCGGTAACGGCCCGGCGGTTGATCCACCTGGAGGTCAATCACCTGCCGGTACTCTCTATCGGTGGCCAGCTGGTGGGGATCGTCACCTCGTGGGATATCGCAAAAGCAGTGGCGGGAAACTTCCTCTGGCTCGATGAGATCATGTCAAGGGACGTTATCACGACGGTTCCAGAGGAACTGGTTGAATCTGCTGCAAAAAAAATGGAGGAACATTCCATATCCGCCTTACCGGTTGTCGATGCTGACCAGCACCTCATCGGGCTTATCACCAGTGATGCGATCAGTATCCTCATTGGGAGGGGCAATTCATGAGAATCATCTCTTTCCATGCGTCCCCGATGTGGTACTACGCCCCATGGAAAACAACGGCGGCAGGAAAAAAATCAAAGTCAGGTGAAAAGGCGCAATGAAGAAACAGTGGCTGGTCCGGTACTCCGAAATATTCCTAAAATCAGATCCGGTCCGACGACAGTGGGAGAAGGTCCTGATTCAGAATATCCTTCGAGTAATGCCGGATATTCACGTGCGAAATGAGCGGGGAAGGATCTGGCTGGATGGCGATGTAAAGCCGGACAAACTCGAAAAAATTTTTGGTATTGTGTCATTTTCTGAAGTAGAGCATATCAGGATTGACGAACTTGAATTGTTTCTGCCTGATTATTGTCGTCGGCACGGTATTGAAAA
Organism: uncultured Methanomicrobiales archaeon; assembly: GCA_903819595.1. Classification (GTDB taxonomy): domain Archaea; phylum Halobacteriota; class Methanomicrobia; order Methanomicrobiales; family Methanospirillaceae; genus CAIKOD01. Next base: position 4,907 of record CAIJED010000311.1, read on the forward strand.
GGCAAAGACATTTGCTGTTAGGATGAAACGTGTGGGTACTCATCCATTTTCCTCAAACGACAAGGCAATCGAATATGGCAACCTGCTCAGGAATGAATTTCCTCACCTGAAGGTAAACCTTGCTCATCCGGATAAGGAGATCCATATTGAGATCCGCAACAACGAGGTTTATCTCTATGATAATGTAGTAAAAGCGGTCGGTGGTCTCCCGCTCGGGGTTGAAGGGACACTCGTTGCACTCGTTTCCGGGGGAATTGACTCACCGGTTGCCGCATGGATGATGATGAAGCGGGGTTGCCGGATCATCCCCCTCTTTGTTGCGCTTGATGCCTTCCTTGACGAGACTTCAGTGGCCCGGGCAAATCGAGTCGTTGGGATACTGGCAATGTACCAGCCTGGTATCGAACTGACCGTAGTACCAGACCCATATCTTCTGGCCGCCAGGGATGAACTGGTCAGGGAGAGTCTTGGAAAATATACCTGCATCTTTTGCAAACGAAGGATGTACAGGGTTGCGACTGCGTATGCAAACAGGATCGGTGCAAAAGGGATCGTTACGGGGGAATCCGTCGGCCAGGTAGCGAGCCAGACGCTCGATAATCTTGCTGTGCTGACCAATGCAGCAGAGATCCCGATCTACCGGCCCCTCATCGGGTTTGACAAGGAAGAGACGATTGAGGTTGCCCGTGAGATCGGAACCTTTGAACAATCGATCTCACATGCATCCGGGTGTAAGGCGGTACCGACCGGCCCATCAACGAAGGCGAACCTGGCGACAATCCTGGAAATAGAGGGCCGCCTGGATTCTACCCTGATACCGCTGCCATTGGTATAGTGCCTGGTGTTTTATGGCTGGTGATTCCATCAGCCAGACGATTTTGGGTCCTTCCAAATTGAATCCGGGGATGATCAGGTGGGTCCGGACATCCGGGAATTCCATTCAGTCATCCGTTATCCGGAAGATTGAAAAACCACGCCTCTTCTTTTTGGGAGGTGTTTTTCTGATGCCTTTCCATCTGTTAAATTCCACAGGTAACAATTTCAAAATTTCATCAGATGACATATCAAACACGTCATAGGTCAGTTCCAGCTGGTTCATCAGGGTGATAAACCGGTAAATATTCCCAGGTGATTTTTTCGAGGCTGCACCTCGTTTTGGTCCTTTATTGCCATCACTTCCTGATTGCCAGTATAATGCCAGGATTACGTCCACCAGGTTCTCGTTAGAGATCAGGTTCTGGCGACATGCCATTTCAAGGGTGATCCGGCTTGTTACATGTAATGGGGTTGATAAGAATATGTCCGATTTTCCCTGGTATTTCCTGTATATATCCCAGGAAGCTGCAACTAAATGGCGGTAATAACGGGTATCACCTGGGTCATACACATATCGTGAGAATTCCCCGATTTTTCTTTTCCCTGTTGGATCGCATGGTGCTACCTGATCAAATAACTGGATGGTGAGCCAGTTCCATACCCCGTCAGTATCAATTAGTTCATCCCAGGGAATCTCCAGAAATACCGAATAAAGGTACGCTCCCAGTTCAACCCGCGACGGAAAGACCTGCATCTCCATGTCAAGGACTGGTTCAAATATCGTAGAGAATGGTGCCTCCTGATATTTTGCAAATGAAAGTTGTTCCAGGGGATTCTCTTTGATCCTAATCAGGTCTGCCAGGAACTCCTTCATTCCCAGTCCCGTCAGGGTCCGGATGCGGGTCATCGGGTCTGCCCGCCGTTAAAGGATTTCAAAAATCGTTCCCATTTTCCTGTGTGGGATAGGGAAAAATCGTTGACGACGTTCTCAATCCACGCCAGTATTTCCCCTTTTGACTCAGGAATATCCCGTTTGCACTGATCCGGATAATCTTCAGGGTATATCTTCCTGGCAAAATCGAGCCAGTTTTTCTGCCATTCTTCGGTCGGGTCAAGGGGGTCAACAAACTCGATTAATAACATGTAGGTTAATAATTCGCGGATCACCTGGGGATAGACATAAAAGAAGAACATCGTGTCTGATTTGGCAAGAGACCTGATATCCGGGATATTTTTATTGAACTCCAGAATCGGCTCCTGGCCGTCATACCGTAACCGCCAGATTTGCTGACCGAGGTCGTGATCAAATTCGGATGGAAGAATTGACTGGATTGAAGAATCTCCTTCTACTTCTCCTTTCGACCGTATTTTATCCGCTTCAGCAAGAATTAATCCATACCTCCCCAGTTTATCGACCACTTTTACCCGGAACAATAAATTTTCGGATTTTCCCAGGTCTGAAATATCCGTGTCCGGGGGTTGAACAATTGCCCCCGCTGTTCCGAAATCAAACCTCTTCCGGTTTAGCCTGTAATGGACCTCGACAAACACCCCAGCATCCGCTGGTAAATCCATCCCCTCAAGGTTAATCGTGGCATTAAAAGTTTTAATTGCTCCATTGTCCCGGATTACCTGTATCTGGACATTCTTTGAAGGAATTTTCTTCTTACCTGTAAAATTTATCCTTCTTTTCATTATCGGTCCTGTTTCAATGATACCACGAGTTCACGATTTGGATCAAATCCTTTCATTTGAAGGGAAAAATCCTGGTTTTCAACGGTAAAGACCATGAAATTTTCAACAACCCGTACAATTCTGCCCCCGGAAATTTCAGGGTTGATATAATTTGTACCCGTATGATCAGGAGATATGACAAAATCCCAGATATCGTAGTTGCTGATTGGGTTGCCCCGTTTCGTATTATATGCCACCTCGAGGTGACAGCGGACAGGTCTAAACTGCCCGCTTTTGTTAAGACTGACTTTGAAGCCGCCGGATATTTTCCGGATCCTGAACAAGTCCTCTTTAGCCGGTGCCCCGGAAGTAAATTCATCGGGTGGAAGACTTCCCGGCGTATCGTCTGATCCTTCCGGAATATTGAAAATCTCCTTGAGGAAGTCCTTGTCAACACCGGGAGGTGGAATGTTTAAGATTTTTATTAAGTCCCGCATACTGGAACGGATAAAACGTAACGTATATGTTGCCAGCCTGTATTTCTGCCTGAAACGTTCCGTCCTTTCTTTCCAATCCGTATGTGCCGGGGATTCAGAATCTCCCAAAAATTTTGCTACTGATTCGTCTTCTGCGGTGAGGAGTGCCCGGACATTTCCCTTGATCATCTTAATTTCAGAGACGAGGATCCCCGACCGTATATAAAATTCTTCAGGCCGGACCAGGTCCTCATTTTTCTGAATGAATACCTGGAAGTATGATTCGTGTACCAGACCATCAGATAATTCTATTATTACCGGGATATGAAGAGCGACCAGGTGATTTTCATTGAAACGCTTTTGGGCGTATTCAAGGGTATCTCCGAATAGTGACTCACTAATTTTCGGAGTCCCTTCGCACCGGTTGAGTACCAGGAAATTGTTCTGCGTGGTTTTTACAGAATTGTAAATAAAAAACAGGATAGATTCGACGGAATGGTCGTCCCAACTGGTCTCTTTCCAGTTTTGTTTTCCGGCCAGTTCAAAAATTGAGTTATTATCGATCGTGTATGAATGTGTATCATCTTCGATCTCCACAATGAGCGTTCCTTTAATGACCGGGTAAAAATAGTGCTGGATAACCGCACGGATTAACGCATTCGTTGAAATATCTTCAACAGGATATGGGATAATGATAGAAAGCCCTGGTTCATTCTTCCGGGTGATACCGAACCTCGATTTGAACACCTGGATGAAATCCCCTGATTCTATCGGATGGTTTTCCCCGACGCTGAAATATGCATAATAATCGTAATGATCGTCCTCTAACTGGTGGGATTTTAATAATGCCTTCCCCAATAGCAATTCTCTTTCATCGTTATGGCGGATGGTATATCCCCAGAAAGACCGGAGTTCAGAACAGATGAAAAAGACCGTTTTTCCAAGACCCCATCTGCCAGCATCCCGTCCTTCTTTTAATGAGATCCCTTCTCTCCACCAGAAATCGTAATAATTGCTCCTGCCTTTGCTTTTCAGTCCGGTCCGTGTGATAGGGCCATCCAATCCAATCGTTCCAAAATCCTCAATAGCGAGGTATCTGAACTCCGGTTTCGTCTCCGGATTGAAAGGAAAACCGCAACTTCTGACATGGGGGACCAGTTCAGAGTAATAGTCCGTAAATTTTGAAAGCGGTCCACTTTTCAGGGAAAACCTGACAAGCACGTTGTTACCCGAAGGCAATCTGGCATCCAGGGAATTCTGTATCGATTCCCGTACTATAGCGGCTGACCAGTCGAGATCGCCCACGTTGAAAAACTCAGCTTCGTGAGGTGATCGTTCAGGTTCCCCCTCCCCCGGTTTACGAAAATTCCACATTATTCCCCTGATTTTCAAACATTTAATTTTTTATTAACCAAATGAGTGTTTAAAAGTAACGAATCTGTCCTCATCGATATCCCTGTACGACTCCCTCCGGTTCTTTTATTGTTACACCCTGATTTATCTGGCAATATCATCAAATCCCTGCAATTTCCCAGGATTTACCTGTTCGTCACCCGTTCACCGCCGGATGGGGACTGATCTTGTATTTCATCGGCGCCTTTGCCGCAACAGTCCTGGAGAAGGACCACTGTAAACATTGCTGATTGTTTCAAATTGTTGATAATTCCGATAGCGTATTATGGACACAGTAAATATGACTGTCCATGAGATCATCAGTCATCATTATCTTCATTGTCATCATCGCCATGTTACTTGGGGGTTGCACAATGGTGCAGAATACAAATCCCGGGAGTACAGGGACAGCCGGGCCGACCCCGATCCCTTCAACCGCCGTACCGACAACAATTCCCACAACCCTGATCACCCAGGCCCCGATTGCAGCACCCCCCCTGCCAGCTCAGCTGACGAGTGATGATGTGAACAACCATTTTATGGACCTTGCATTCGGGGGCGGAAATATCTATCTTGAGCGGATCACCACTTCGGCGAATCCGGTCATATCCTCTATTTCCGGTGGTACTGATTCAGATAAGGCATCTATTGAAGCCTTTTTCAAAGAGTTCAACAGCCTGTCCCAATCTGTGAAGTTGTTCGAAAATTTAAAAGAGGGAACCTCGGGCCAGATCCAGATCAAGTTCCTCTCGCCGGAAGGGCTTTTGGCGATTGATATGAAATCTTCCGACACCTGGTTGAACAAGGAGTTCAAAAAGGATGGCGTCACCTATGCAAAAGTCAAGGATAACCAGGTTTATATTAATTCATCACTCGAGGGTGATACAAGGAAACACTATATCCTGCTTGGCCTGCTCTTCGAACTCGGATTTAAAGGTGAAACGTTAAAATATCCGGATAGTATCTTCTATTACCAGGGAAATAATGTGACTGACCTTTCACTGGTTGATGTAAAAGCCGCTCAGATTATGTACGGGCTGGGGCTGTACAATGGGATGACCGTGGAAGATGTGAAAAAACGAATTTTCTTAAAATCCACGTAAAAACTTTAAAGATTCCAGCCCTTGTAACAGATAATCTCTTTTTTTGATCGGGAAGACAATTCATTGACTGTCCACTACACACCCGTTATAAGCTAAAAGTATCTCCCTATCCTGGGTGCTGCACCTGGGTTAATCATGATAAACCAAACTCTTGTACAAGGATTCATATGGTATTGCACCGTGAGGTAGATGAGCGGAGGGTTTTTTTCGGATGAGGTTGTTGCTCTTTCTTCACAAGCGTTATTCTCTGATCCGTTTGGTCCGTCTTTTCACCTGCTGCCGTGTTGTCACGGGTTTCAATGATTTGGTCTCCGCGACATCATTTTTTGGTTTCGAATGGGAGTGCCCACTGTTTTTTATTACCGTGGTTTAGGATAGCTATATATAATTGACTGGTATAGGTTTCATTAGTATAGAAGGTGAATTAGTTGGAAATTGGGAAAACTGTTTGTAATTCTTTTACGTATGCAAAAGAAGGGCTCGTCGGACACTGGGGAAAATGGATCGTTCTGATTATTCTTACGTTATTGCCGATGATTCCAATCCTCCTGGGTGTAGTATTCGGTATCGTATCCGCAATGGCAGCCCCGGAGATGTTCATTCCGACGATCGTGATTGCGGTCATCTTCACGATCATACTCGCGTTGCCCCTCCTTGGGTACATGGTCCGGTTATATCGCGGGGAAACACCTGCACCGGCAATTAATAACTGGGGTGGCCTGTTCTCAGATGGGTTAAAGCTCTTTGTGATCTCACTCATCTATGCAATCCCAGTAATTATTATTGGCCTGGTTGTGCTGGGAAGCGCGCTTTGGACAATATTCCTGTCAGCATCAGAATCTCTGGCAAATCCAGGCAGCATGATGGGGCTGATCGGTGCCGTGATTTTTGGTATCCTTATTCTTGCCATTGTTGCCTTCATTATCTGGTTGATTGAGGCAACGGCCGTTGTCCGGTTCGCACGGACGAACAGTATCGGGGAAGCATTTAATTTTGGAGAGATCTTCGCCCGTATCGGTAAAATCGGTGTAGGGTCCTACATCGTTTCCCTGATCGTCATGGCAATTATTGTCGGCGTAATCATGGTAGTCCTTGAACTTATTCCTTATATCGGGCCAATCCTCTCACTCATTGCCGGCCCGGTATTTCTTCTCTTCGAGGGACGGTATCTCTGCCTGTTGTATGACAGTGTCGGTGAAGAAACACCCGCACCTGTTCCTGCACCCGCATAACCACTCATTTTTTTGGCAGATTTTTTCGTCGGTTGTTGAAATGACAGACTTCTCCATGTCATGTTGATTGTTACCTGGTCACTGCTCCGCTTCTCGATGAATCCACTATGATCGCATCAGCCCGGCAATACAGGGACAGATCACACACTTTTTTTTACGGCATGGAATACCCGGGGTGAGCATGGCGGAACATCTGTTCATACCGGGGTATTCTGACTCCCATGGTTGTGTTGTCCTGGATCCACAAGGGATACATCAAAAAATCACCGGGTCGCAGTATATCAGGAATTGTTCTGTCGGGACCGGCTCCCTACCCTGGGATATTCCCGTTCCGAATGCACCGGATTGAGCGGACCTGAGTCTGTATCGAGTCAGCATGATGGATAACCAACGATGAAACGATCCGGGATGATGCTGGGGATCTGCCTGGCACTGGTCATACTGGCCGGACAGGCAGCGGGGGGTTCACTAAAGGACGTCCCGCCCGGTGGCACGGTATTCATCGGTGAACAGGGCCTGGATTTAACGGGAATTCCGTCAGGGACAGTTCTTTTCTGGTATTCGGAATCCGATATCGTGGGCCGTAGTGCTCCATCAGCTACCGTGCTGGTTGAAAACAACGCAAATTTCTATGTTGCACCATCGGATTTCGTCAGGCATACGGGAAACTGGTACATCGGGGATAGCCGGCAGGTAGGGGTTATCGTTAACGATCCCACACAGAGCATAGCGGTGTACGACCAGCGGACATTGAGGGATATGACCAATAAAAGTGTCCCGTCAGGAGATTTCCTGACATTCCGGATAGAAACAAATATGGACGTGATCAGTTCGCAGCGCACTTTTGATGAGGGATTTATGACTATCCGGGTCAGGTCTCCCGATGGGACGATGTACACACAACTCTACCAGGATAATGAGACCCTGGTGAACCTGGCAGACCTCACACCGGACGCAATGCCATGGTACTGGATCCCTCTCGAAAAAAACAGCAGCGAAGGATGGAAAACCAATTATAAAGGTGTGGAAGGTAACATTGTATACCGGGCAGGTCTCTATTCTTTCTGGACCGAATCCAACCTGAATGGAATAAAGGATAATTACAAGAATGGTTCGGGTAATGATTTTGCAGGCAGGACCACATCGGTAGTCCATACCATCAATATTGTATCAGGTAGTCTGTCGGTTGTGGTAAACAATGAATCAGTCATCCGGGGGAAACCATTCACCGTGACTATCACTGGGAACCCCGATAGCACCTGTTACCTCTGGGTCCGGGACACGAGTTCCATGAGTGGTTATGAAGGGGATCAACCTCCTACTCTCACCTTCTCGCAGGATGGTGTCACCATGGACCCTGCCAAAGGACCCTGGCCGATTGGACAGTATGTGCCCAGGGGTTTATCAAAGACCATACAGCAGGATGTCACCCAGCACGATGGTCGTGGCAATGTCCATGGAGTAGCATACTATGCGTCTGTCAACCTGTCCAGCACCGGTAACCGTACCGTCGGATTTTTGACCACCCCTGGCACAAAAGACCAGAAATACACCATCCGTGCAGAGCGTCCGGAGCCATACGACCCTCCCGCTTCGAATACCGGGCCGGACAGGGCATTCAAAACCGGCACAGCCGATATCTGGATTGAAAAGGGCAGCCTGCAGGTGAGTCCTCAGATGCCTGTTGTGCGGGAGTCCCGGACCTTCTACCTCGGTGAAGAGGTAACGCTTACCGGTACAAACTCCCAGACTGAATTCACGTACCTGTTCATCACCGGCCCGAACCTGCCGGCAGGAGGCGGAGCGATGACCGACCCTGAAAGGCCTGTCAGCTGGGATGATCCGGATTCCTTTGCCTATGCGGAGGTGATCGATGAAGAATGGGAATATGTGTGGGAGACTGCCCGCCTGAACATTGATCCCGGGGCCTATACGGTCTATGCGGTTTCAGACCCGGTCAACAAGAGTCGCCTCGCAGATTACGGCGGCTGCGATCCCGACGACCCCGATTGTTACAGTGGCCCCCTCTATACCACCCTGTCCATCATCCTGAATAACCCATTCATCAGCGTACGGGCGTCACCGTCTGTTGTTGCATCCGGGGATGAACTGGCTATCCGTGGTATAGCGGCAGGCCAGCCTGAAAATGGAGTGGGTGTCTGGATATTTGGCAGGAATTATATCAGTTACCAGGCCCCCGGTGTCAATCCTGATGGTACCTTCGACCTGGAACTTTCAAAGGGACAGACCCGGGCGATGGCGGCAGGACAGTACTTCGTCGTTGCACAGCACCCGATGTATAACGAAATATTTGATGTCTGGCCCACCTCATCCGTTGCAGGGTTTAACAACCAGGACATCGTAGCGGGCAGCTATCCGGTACCCGGGAATACCCTGTTCAGGATACAGGGTGAAGGCAGCCTCCAGGGACCCGATGGAGCAGATGCACTGGTCCAGGCACTCAACAACCCCGGCGTTGATGACATCTATGCAAAACTTCAGTTCCTGGTTGAAACACCAACGATTACCATTTATCCGGCAGAGGGGGTGCAGGTCGGTGACAACATTACCCTGGCAGGGACCACCAATATGGCAGTCGGTGATACGGTCCTTGTTGAGGTGACCTCCTCCTCCTTCAGTCCGACAACGAAGATGCAGAGCAGCAGGTTTAGTGGCACATCCGGGACTGTAACGGTCTGTAAAGGGGCCGATGACCTTAACAGGTGGTCATTTCCCATCAATACCTCATCATTTCTTCCGGATGAGTACATCGTCCGGGTGTCTGGTATCACGGTCAATGCACAGGCGTCAACCCTGATCAATGTCGCCCTGTTCAACCCGGCAACCCACCGGCCAGTGACCCTCTCTGAGGAGAAGGTAAATGAGTCAGGTACTTCAATAACTGCTATCACCCCTGATGACACAACGATGGGCGATGAGAACAATTCAGAGGATTCAGGGAATATTACTATCGGTGCAAAGACATCACGTCTTGCCCACCTCATCGGTTCACGGCCTGCCACTGCCCGGATCACGGAGGTAACCACTGCACCGGTCGACAGCACCGGAACGGTACTACCTCCGGTTGTTATGGACCCTGCCACCAGGCCGACTATTCAGCCGGGATTGGGTGCCCTGATCACCCTGATTGGTCTTGGGGTGGCTGCGTTCCATGCAAGGACGGGAAACCGGCGATAACATCCACAATGGAAAATTAACCCGAAACCGTACCAGGTCGTTCTGAAATATTCTGGGTCCCCTGCCCCGCTACCCCTGCGTTCCGGCTGCTTTTACTGCCAATTCATCCCGGACTCTTAAGGAGAGAGACCAGCCGGTCGAGTTGTGAGCTATGTACGAGGGCGAGAACGGTGTCGTCAGGTTCCAGTACCGTCTCCCCGCGGGGTACAATGAGTTCGCCACCCCGGAGGATGGCCGTCAGCACACAATCATGGGGAAGGTCCAGTTCGTGTACCTGTTTCCCCGCAGCAATGGCCCCGGGATGGAGCTGGTGCTCGACAATGGAGTACTGCCCCCGCCGTAACTTGAGCAGGGTCATCATATCCCCCAGTGACATCTCTTCGGCAATCAGGTGGGCCATCAGGTCAGCCTGGTTCAGGGCGACGTCAACGCCCATTTCCGGGGTAAACAACCAGACATTTTTCGGAGTATTGACCCGTGCAATAGTCCTTGGGACATGAAATTCAAACCGGGCAAGACTGGTGACCACCAGGTTTGTTTCGTCTGCCCTGCCGACCGCTGCAACAACATCCGCCTTCCGCACTCCGGCAGCCTCGAGCACTGACGGGTCGGTCCCCTCACCCATGATCAGCACATCTGCGGGGAGCTGCCTGCTGAGCCGGTCAAATTCCTCGCGGTTTCCCTCAATTACCTTCACAGTGTTCCCGTCGGCAAGGAGAAGGGATGCCAGATATGACCCTACCTTGCCGCCGCCTACTACCAGAATGTATTTCATTCCATTCCTCCTTTACGTCATCCCGAGTAATGCCTTCAGGCGGTTGATGGAGCCGGATTCAACTGCGATATGGATGATATCATTATCCAGGAATACCGTGCCTGACATCGGGATATCGGTCTTGTTGCCCCGGGTAATGGCCACTACCCTGATCTCACCAGGGACCGTCAGCTCATTCACTGTCCGGCCGACCAGGCCGGGAGGCACTTCAATCTCCATAATACTTACCCCGCCATTTCCGAGCTGCCTGACGGGATGGAGCTGGGAGAAGGTGAGCAGCTCCCGGAACCGTTCAGTCGCCAGCTTCACCGGGGTGACGGTCATCAGGCCAAGCCTCTGGTATATCTCTGCCTTGAGTGGTTCATGTACACGGGCAACAACACGGGGGACCATAAAGACCTGGCGGGCGAGCCGGGCTGCGACGATATTGATATCATCGCTGGCAGTTACCGCAGCCATTCCATCAGCGTGTTCGATCTCCCCCTCTGCCAGTACATCGCGGTCAATACCACTCCCCTGGATCACCCGCCCTTTAAATGAAGGTCCCAATCGTTCAAACGCTCCCGGGTCTTTATCCACAACGGTCACATCAGATCCATTCAGGGCCAGGATTTTTGCCAGTTCAGCACCCTGCCTACCACACCCAATAATCATGATTTTCAAAATGAACTACCTCCTGACAACAATTTCTTTCTCTCCATATCCCTCCGGCGCAGGAGCGCTTTACGGGATTCATCGGCCAGCAACAATAACGGGGTCCATGCAAACAGGAAGACCCAGTAGACAAGCGGGAACGACGCCGTCCAGAAGAGCTGCTGGAGTGCCGGGACATAGATGATCATCGATACGATCAGGAGTTCTGATCCAATCCCAATCCAGATCATCCGGTTCCTGAACAATCCAAGGCGGAACGTCGAGGTACGCTCGGTCCGCTGGGTAAAAAGGTTTCCGATCTGTGTCGTGACCACTGCCCCGAGTGTCATTGCCGTAGCAGAATAGTAGAGGACCCCGGTGGAAGGAAGGTCAAGCCATTGTCCCCAGTAGCCGTTGGTCCAGTACATGAAATAGAACGCTGACATTGCCGCAATACTCTGGAGCGCCCCGAGAAACAGGTAGGCGCGGATGATCAGGGAACGGTTGATCACGTGCTCCTTCATGTTCCGGGGGGGTAAGTCCATTAGTCCCGGTTCGGGGGGCTCATTACCGAGGGCCAGTGCCGGTACCATATCCGTTCCAAGATCGATGGAAAGTACCTGCATTACATTCAGGGCCAGCGGGACCCGCCCGCCGCTGAGTGCCCAGATGATAAATGGAACCGCTTCTGTCGTGTTACTGTTGAAGATATAACTGATAAATTTCCTGATATTGGCATACACCCCCCTCCCTTCTTCGATCGCGTTGACAATGGATGCAAAATTGTCGTCGGCGAGTATCATGACGGCGGCCTCCTTCGCCACGTCCGTTCCGGCAATACCCATGGCGACTCCTATGTCTGCTTTTTTGAGTGCCGGGGCGTCGTTCACCCCGTCCCCGGTGACCGCTACGATATGACCCATCTCCTGCAGGGCCGTGACCACTTTGAGCTTGTGTTCGGGTGCAGCACGTGCAAAGATCACCTCGTCGTTAAGGACTGCTCTCAGCCCTTCGTCATCCATGGCATCGATATCGTTACCACTGACAATACGGGGTTTTTGTTGCCTGATAATGCCGATTCTTCTCGCGATACTCTCTGCAGTCAGCCCATAATCCCCGGTAATCATCACGATGCGGATGCCGGCACGGTGGCATTTTTCCACGGCAAGGGCGACTTCATTCCGGGGAGGATCCATCATTGCCACAAGGCCTATGAAACAGAGGTCCTGTTCCACGAGCTCCGGCCGGTAGTCAACCGTGCTCTCCGGAAGTTCACGCCGGGCCACCGCAAGCACACGCAACCCGTTACGGGCGTATGCATCGTTCATTGCCATGACCCCTGCCGTGATATCCCCATCTGTTGGATGGCTTGCACCGTTCATCAGGATGCAGGAGCACAAACTAAGGATCTCTTTTGGTGCCCCCTTCACGTACGCGACCTGGGACGAAGGCAGCTGGTGGATGGTGCTCATCCGTTTTCTGGCAGAGTCAAAAGGTAACTCCCGGAGACGCGGCGTGCGCCGTGCCTCTTCATCCGGGTTTATCCCTGCTTTCTGCGCCACGACTTTCATTGCAGCCTCGGTCGGGTCACCAAGGACCGTCCACTGGGTAGAACCGGGGCCTGGCTGCACCACCCGGGCGTTGTTGCAGAGGCACCCTCCAACGAGCAGCTGGCGGAGGTCATCATCCGTTGATACCGGTTTTTCTCCATCCATGACCTGGCCGTCCGGGGCATACCCCGTACCAGTGACGGTCAGAGGGCGATTGAATAGCCAGAGGTCACGCACCGTCATCTCGTTCTGGGTGACGGTGCCGGTCTTATCTGTGCAGATCACAGTCGTGCACCCCAGGGTTTCGACCGCCGAAAGCCGCTTGATCAGGGCGTTCCGGCTGGCCATCCGCTGCGTCCCCATTGCAAGAGAGAGGGTAACAAGGGGGAGCATCCCCTCCGGGACAAAGGCCACCACCATCCCAAGGGCAAAGATGAAGCTCTCGGCAAGGTTCAGGCCGACCAGAAAAGTAGAGAGAAGGAAAAAGATCACACCGACGCTGCAGGCGATAATGGTCACAATCTTTGTCGTAAAGGCCATCTCTTTCTGGAGAGGACTGAGTTCGTCCCTCACAGACTGGGTCAGCTCTGCGATCTTTCCAAACTCGGTGGCCATCGCAGTGGCAATGACCAGTGCCCTGCCGTTGCCGGTGACGACATTTGTCCCTGCATAGACCATGTCAGGGAGTTCGGCAAAAGGAAGATCCGTCTGCTGTACCGGATCGCTGGTCTTTCTGAGTGCACGGGATTCACCGGTAAGAGTCGACTGATCGACCCGGAGGTCAGCGGTCACTACCAGGCGTCCGTCGGCCGAGATGCGGTCTCCTTCGGCTAACAGCATCAGGTCACCCGGTACCAGGTCTTCGGAAAGGATCCGCTGCTCTTCGCCATCGCGGAGCACCCGTGCATATGAGGGAAGGAGTTTCTTTAGGGCTTCTGTCGCCTTTTCGGCCCGGTACTCCTGCCAGAATGAAAAAAGACCATTGATAATATTGACCATCCAGATGGCAATACCTAGTTGAGGCAGTTGTGCAATGAAACCCACCACACCCCCAACCCACAGCATAATTGCCATCAGGTGAGTAAAATTTGAAAAAAATTTGAAAATTAAGGGTTTTCCCTTGACTTCACGGATGACATTTTTACCAAAATGTAGGAGCCGTTCTCCGGCTTCTGCCTGGGTGAGTCCGCCGTCACCGGTCGCATAATGCTGGTAAACTTCCGGTACTGTGAGTGCGTGGACAGGTTTTACTGGTATTTCTGGGTCCTTTCCCACTCCGGTGTTCATAACCTTGCCAACAGTTTTATTTTTAAGCAGTCCCTGTAACCTCAATCACGATCTGATGATTCTCGGTACCTCTGACTCACGTTCCTTGTTTAAATACTTTCACACGACTGCACCAGGGTGCCAGTGCATGAATTAATAGTTTTATCGGTTTCTCGCTGTGTCCCATTTTCACAACGGTTGCAATCACCGGGACATGACCCGTGTACCCTGGAACCCGGACCCAGTAGTCCTTTTTTGGTAAATGGTTGTCGGAGGCGTGTTGATAAAGACCCTGATGGCAAGATTTGCCTTCTAAATCGCAATATATTGTAAAAATGAACCGTTGTATCGCATGAACAACACGGGTCATATCGATTGATGTATCTCGTTTCAGAATCAAATTATATACATGACTAATGGTGAGGATCAAGGCCGTGTCTCCCCGTAAAAAAGGGCAGGAAGTGACTCTGAACGAGCGGATTTCCCCGCGGGACCTTCCAGTCCTTCATGCCGTTACCGATCCCGCCATCAATGCCATCGCCCTCTTTACAGAGGTGCACCATACCGGTCCCGGTCCATTGAAACGGGGAAGAAAACCCGGAGACCAGGTTCTTCCGCAGTACCCTTTTGCATCATCACCTGGAGAACTCGCAAAACTCATCAGCAGGATCACCGGGCATCCCGCCGAAAAGTTCAGGACCACCCGGTGGATACTCCATCTTCCCGTTGTTTCGGATACCCCGGACTCATCTGTCCCAGAGGATGGAAACCCGGCTGACCTGCCTGGAACTGC
>CAIJED010000312.1 GCA_903819595.1 uncultured Methanomicrobiales archaeon
ATCGGTTCAGGACCCGCAGATACCCATATTGGCGTAGACAGGATCAGACTTGTCCGCACGTTTGGCGGAAACCAGAAGATTCGTGCGTTAAGGGCAACCTTTGCAACCGTCTCCACACGTTCAACCGGAAAGGCACAGAAAGTCAGGATCGAAAAGGTAGAAAAGAACGGGGCAAACCCCAACTACGTGCGAAGAAACCTTTTAACCAAGGGCGCAATCATTCACACCGAAATCGGTAGCGCACGGATTATAAGTCGCCCCGGCCAGAATGGTGTAATAAATGCCATTCTGATCGAATAATTTTTTCATCATTCGTCTCTTTTGGATTTTTCTGGAGTTTGCGGATCCGTATCCATGATCCTGATGATGTTCCATCATCTCTCACGTGGTCAGAAATCCATCCCTTCGTTGTCCAGGGGGATGATTGAAGAGGAAATGCTGCAGTCATCAAAAGCAGATGGTCCTGAATTTACCCAGGTACCAATGAATAGATAGCAGCCCTGACTGAATAGTACATGGTGCAGAAAGGGATCAGGCGCATGTTGAGACATAGGGATGAAAAATTGCTGGGGGGAATTGGGATTTGACCCTGCTCACAACGATCGCCGCGCCATTCCGGCATACGAGGAAAGACCGGCTCAAGAGAAATGAGATCGTATATTACCTCGCATTTGACAGGAAATGGATGAGTATCGAGCAGGCCAATCTCATCCTGAAACGTGCACTTGATGAAGGTCTCGTGGGATATGACGGGGAGATGCTCGCCCCGAAATTTGATATCAGTTCTATCGAGGTCCCTATCGGGTTCAAGCCGTCCCAGTCAGTTTTTGAAGGGAACGATCCGGTCCGGTCGCTGGTTGACCGGGTAGTTAAATCGAGCGGAATTGCAGAGACTGAAGTCATCCGGGAGATGAACCGTATGATATCGAAGGATTTTGATGACCTTATCAAGCCTGAAGCTGCCATTGTCATTCTTGCAAAGCGTCACGGTGTCCCCGTTGTTGAACACATTGCTGCCCTGAAAGAACAGATGTTAAAAAAGTATTGATTTATGCGGCCTTTTCGGCTGGTGCGGCCTTCGGAAAGATCTCCAGAAGGGTTTTTTCACCGTATGTGATGACCTTTGCATTTATCTGGACAAAATCAGCAGTAATTTCGTTTCCACGGATTGGCTTCCGTCGACGTTCGCCATCCATGACCGGGTGGAACCCTACACCGCCAGCCAGCAGAAGTTTTCTTCTCCCTGCCACCGGAAGGTTCTGCCTTGCCGGAGTACCGTTCCTGTCTGATGCACCAGTGATCTTGATACTGTACCCGGTGACGCCGAGGAATGTCGCATCTACTTCATCACCGACACGTTTTCCCATCAGGAATGCTGCCGCGCCGCCGCTGACATCAACTTTGTGGGATAGTCCGCTTTTTGGGTCTGATAAGACTATTTTAAATTCAACCATTATCTCATTCTCCGAATATTTTTTTATCCTGATCCGGGTGATACCGCAATCCCGTTTGCTGGCCTTTTAAGGGGCACAGGGCCACACCAAAGGTGAAAATCCTGAATTCTGTAACGGCCCGCCTGCACGGTACCATCCGGGAAGTACCAATTACATTGGGCGAATATGCTATTAAATACTACTTTCCCCAGAAGGGTTCTTCCCGACGTTTCATCGAGGTGAACTCACCCAGTATTTCCTGAGTTGGTATCGGAAGATGGGAGAGCATCTCGCGCTCCAGGATCTTTACATGACGTTCCGGGATATCGACATACAGGTCATCGTTTACATCCAGCTGCCGTCCGACTGTTGCTCCTTCAATGGAGATCGCGACCTCCTTTCCGGCTTCTGCTTCCCTGATTGCCTCCAGGTTGTACTGGATGGATTTGAGATGTCCGACCTTTCTGCCATCCCGCTGGACAAGGTTCACGTCTGTCCGGAGTGTACCGCCAAGTACCCGGACACCGACCACAGCGGGGTTACTCTGGCGGAAAATACAATTCGGAAGTACCCTGATCTTCGCCGGCATCACGATTTGCTCGAACCTCTGCTTTTCCAGCTTCCGTTTGACCTCATCGCGCCAGGCAATATAATCGTCAACGAGCTGGTAAATCACACGCCCGGAAAAAACACGGATATGGGCATTGGCCGGGTCCTTGACCATCTCTCCTGCATCGGGAAGAATTGTCGTATTGAAACTTAGTAAAACACGATAATAGGGGTTTTTAATGGTTCCTGTCCCGATAATGTCGTGACGGCTTACCGGGCCAACACTGGCCTTCATTACCTCGATATTCTTCTCCGTCAGCTCCTTGCATATCGCTTCGAGGGCCCCGATCGTGTCAGCCTTGATAACAAGTCCCTCGGGGCTGAGCTGGACGTGGATATCCTCCATCTCACGCCGGATCTCTTCCATTGCCTCTTCCGGATCTCCGCGGACAACACGGATTGGCGAACCGGCAATTACTTCTTCCAGGTTTGGTGCCGTCAGTTTGATCCCAGCAGCCGCAGTGACGGACCTGACACGTTCAAAGCGGTCTTCAATGAGGATTTCCTTCATCGGCCGCGGTTTAAGGAGCGACCGTACCTTCGTAATGATCGGGCCGTCCTGCGTGGCAGCAGCAATCTCGTCACCAACGGATAGTGTCCCGTCATACAGGATTACGTCAAGGGTTGTGCCCACCCCACGCTCTTCCTTCACTTCAAGTACGGTACCTTTCCCAGGTCCTTCCACGATAAGTGTAAGTGAGTTCTCCATGTATCGCTGGGCAAGTCCGATCATCACCATCAGGAGCTCGGCAATCCCTTCCCCCGTATGTGCGCTGACCGGGACAATAGCCAGGTTTCGCTGGAAATCATTTACACGGTCAAACCGGTCTGCAGAAAAATCAAGTTCTGACAACTTACCGACAATTTCATAGACTTTTTTCTCAAGGAACTCCTTCACGCGGTCATTCTGTTTTGAAAAGGTGGCGGAAAACGAATCCCCCTTGTTAGGTCTCCAGCCATGCAGGCGGTCTATCTTGGTCGCCGCAAGGACAAACGGGGTTTTACAGGCGCGGAGGATCTGTAATGCCTCAATAGTTTGTGGCTGGAAACCCTGGTTGATATCAACAACCACGATTGCCATATCCGCAAGTGCCCCACCACGGGCGCGCAGGGTAGTAAATGCCTGGTGTCCGGGGGTATCAATAAAAAGAAGTCCCGGGACATTGGTGGACAGTTGTCCCATCGCTCCGCTCATCAGCCTGATGGCATCTATCGGGACCATCGTTGCGCCAATATGCTGAGTGATCGCACCCACTTCTGATTTCACTACAGATGAGCCCCGTATCCTGTCGAGAAGGGACGTCTTCCCATGGTCGACATGCCCGAGTACACATACAATCGGTGTCCGGATTTTCTGATGTGTTGCCGTTGTTACCACCCCTGAAGCGTTTAACAGGATGATAGGGAAGTGTTGAGAGCCAGGGCCCTGAGGACCATCCGGAGAAGACCGGAAAAAATTCGCGATCTCACCGATGGTTAATCAGGTAGACAACAATTCATCACTCACTGGTATGTAATAGCGCGCAGTGATTATTAAAGAGTCTCTTTTATCGCATCCAGACGGTTGTTGCAACAATTGCGACGTCCGAACTTTTGAACCTACAAGGTGTAGAAAATCCATCAGATCCAACTTCAATAGAAATCTACCGTATTGCAATGAATGATCATTCTCCTGCGTACTATTAGGAAATCTTTAGGCCGGAAGCAGTTAGTTTAAGTATTCTCAATGACAAAAGTAAGAGGGATATTTTGCCAGGGTAGGGTAGTTGGTTATCCTAGGGGACTGTGGATCCCCCGACCCGGGTTCGAGTCTCGGCCCTGGCCTCATCACTTCGTTTTATCGCTTATTTTCCGTGTTCGTTTGAATTATCCATATGTTCATGACACATCTTAGTATGGGTTGGTATTCCAGTATCATGTTTCCCGGTTTTTATAACGGGTCTGTTTATTTCTACATATGGAAAGCGGGGCCCTGATTGTTCACGTAACCTTCATCGTATGAGTGACCGCACCCAGGTCCTCCTCTACTCAGAATGGTGCGGCATGACTCCCGGCAAGTGCGAGAAATCCGAAGATACAGAGTGCCGCGACAAAGAATGCGGTATTGATGGCACTCTTTGTTGCCCGTCCCCTGATTTCGACGACACAGACTGCTTCGTAAACGTGGAGGAGGAGGGCACAGAGCAGGTAGGTACCATAGGTAAGAAGACTGATACCACAGGCTAGGGGGCCCCAGTTCAACCCTGCCGCCGCCAAGGCGATCAACCCGATGGCAAGGTTCGCATATCCGACCTCAAACTGGAACTCCGGGCGGTCCTGGATCCACCCCATCCGCGCCTGGTCTGACCGGTAGAAAACCGAGTGCCGGAGAAAACTCAACAGGCCCACTATCCCGACAAGGATTGCAGCGGCAACCCTGTACGCAAAACCAGGGTTCGAAAACAGGAAAAAGATAGTAACAAAAATTCCAGTTACTGATGTTACGATTGTTGCGGCAAACAGCACCGATGCAATTGCCGGATCCGCAGTAATTCTCGCCATAGTAATTATCAGTGGCGGGAATGGCAAAAAAAGATCTCATATTGTCCATTTCCGTCGCGGGTTTTGAACGTCCGTGTTTGGCGGCAACTCAAAGGATCAGATCCTATTCAGGCCTCTTTTTTTCATTCCTGCCCGAGACAATTGAGACTCCGGTTGCAAGCAGGGTGAGCACGGCAGAAACTACCATGATCAGGGAAAATGCCGAAGAAAGGATAGTCGGCCCTGCCATGAGGACATTCCCGGAATATCCCGCCATGCTCGTACTGATCGATAGCAGGATACTTGCGGCTGATACACCAAGTGCCATCCCCAGGTTCCTGACTGTTGCGCTGACACTTGATGCAATACCGATCTTGTCAACCGGTAGGGAGCTCATGATTTCCGTATTATTGGGGCTCTGGAACAATACCATGCCAATGGTCATCGGAATAAAAGCCAGCACGATTAAGGTCAGGTCCATCGTTTTGGAGAGCGTGGCCAGAAGAAGCAAAGAGATTGTTGTGACGGCCATCCCAGTTGCCGCATAATATGGGAAGTAATGGTTGTCATATAGCCATCCAGCGACAGGGGATCCCACGACCATGATCACGGGGATGATCAGGAATACCAGGCCGACCTGCGAGGGGGGGAGGTTGAGGACCCCTTCAAAATAGAACGGGCCGAGGATATTCACCATGAAGAGGGCGATGAAGTAGAGCGCGGTGGCAAGGACTGGCAGACTGAATGCACGTACGCGGAAAATTGAGAGGTCCAGGAGGGGCTTTGATCCCCGCCGCTCGGTGATGATAAAGGCCGCAAACGATGCCAGAAAGATACCGGTATAGAGTGCTACTGGCAACGTAAACGCAAGGTCTGCCGCGATGAATGAAAGCGCGAGCATGAGGGATACCATGAAGAGGACCATGGTCACAGCGCCAGGCCAATCCATCCGGGTATCTTTTCGTGCCGGGCCACCCGAGCCGAAATATTTCATGGCGATCGGGATCAACACCGCACCGATTGGGACATTAATAAGGAAGATGTACTGCCACCCAAGTGTATCCACGAGAAACCCCCCCAGTACCGGCCCCGCGATGCTGCCAATTGCGACGGTGGCACCGACATATCCCATCGATTTTCCCTGTTCACCCCGCGGATATAGTTCGAAAATGATCGCACTCGAAATGGAGAACAGCATTGCCGCGCCTGTTGCCTGGATAACCCGGAACATGATCAGGACAGGCAGGTCCGGTGACAGACCGCAGGCAAGTGATCCCAGGGTAAAAACAACAAACCCGAGAATGAACATCCGTCCCCTCCCGACATACTCTGACACCCTCCCGAATATGAGGAGAAGACTCGTTAGCGTCACGAGGTACGCCGTAACGACCCATTGGGAGTACGTTACATCCACACCGAAAAAGGTGGTAATGGTGGGTAGCGCAATGTTTACGACATTACCGTCAAGAACTGCCATAAAAATAGCGGCAAAGACGATAAATGCCATGAATCGTGACTTTTTTGTATCCCGGGAGACGGGACTTGAACAGGTGGACATTCGACTGTATAACTTCTCATCCATCCGGGTTTATAGCTTCAGGATTACCAGTTTTTATCCGCGCGAACCAGTTCTGCGAAAAGTTGTCCTGCAGAAAAAGAACTATTAATTTTAGAAAACACAGGGCATAAAATCCGGGGTGGAAGGGAATAAATTCCTGCACTTAATTGATGTCCCCTGATTTTTTCCAGAATTCGTACTCGTGGGTCCAGTGATCTTTATTGACCAGGACCAGATTTTTCATGTATTCAGCACGTTCCCTGTGAAGTTTCTCCTGGTCAGGATACACCTCGCAGTTGATGATTGCGTCTGCGAGCAGGGTTCCAAGTTTACTGGCGTCTTTCTCCTTTTTTGTGACCGCACACGGGTCTCCAAGGATGTTCACTCCCACCAGGCCCACAGTCGATGCGCCCATTTGGTGGAGTGCGCGATTAAGGTAGTTGGCAATCTCTTCAGCACCGGACCCGCCGGCCGTCGACACCGAACACCCGTACTTCCCGGAAAACATCTGGCAGTGAATCACATCTGCCATTCTGTCGAGGACTACCTTGGTCTGGGCCGTTACATTGTTGATATAATTGGGAGATCCAATAACAATCCCATCGGCATAAAGCATCTTCTCCAGCAGTTCCGGGTAATCATCCTCATAGATGCATTTTCCGTTTGCATAGCAGACCCCACACCCGCGGCAGAAATTGATGTCGAGTTCAGAGAGGTCAATATATTCGATATCTGCACCAGAGTCCTGTGCACCTTCAAGAACCTTCATTACAAGGCGGAGAGTCTGGCTGAATTTGCCATGCGGACTTCCGTTAAGACCGATAATATTCAACGTACACCTCCTGATCTGTAATTTACAGGTTTGTGGCCGCTCATTAATAGGTTCTGGTTCCTCATGTTCTTGTATCCGGCGTTGTATTGTCCTATTAATTCGTCATTTCCGGTCTTTTTATGTCTGGAGCAAAACCTCCCAGGCGTCCAGTTTTTCCGAAAACGATGTCCGGGCATTGGCCGGGCTCGTCGAGGGCAGGGTGAGGACCCGGACCCGGCATGGATATTCCTGCCCGAATTTTTTTAAGTACTTTCCCGCGGTGGTGCCGTTGGCAATAACGAGACTGATCCCGGGATGGTCATGGAGGAACAGCGGGATATTGTTCGGGGTTACATTCCTGATATCCCTGTCCATTGCACCGCGGCGCTCGCATGAAAAGATCACATCCCAGAGACAGACGTTGCGTTCCTTCAGACATGCCATTTTTTCCGCATACGGCAACACCTTCGAAATCCCGAGGTGGATTTCCATAATATCCCAGAACTGGTTCCTTGGATTTGCGTAATACTCCCCCGCCCCAAGTGAGAGGGGACTCGGAAAACTACCGAGGATCAGTACATGGGGAATACCCCCGGGTTCAAATGGCAATCCATATAATAACGACATCGATAACTCCCTTTATTGAGAAACAGCCCCTGATCATAACCGCGCTCTCCTTCACGTTTTTTAGTGAAAGCAAATATTTACTCCCGTTTCAGGAGTAATTCGAAGGATTGATTTTCCCGTGATGTCTTTGTCAATAGTGCCAGATAAAAAGATATTAATAATGCGATATACCACTGCTCATAACCGGAGGACCGGATGTCAGTTACCCAGGCCGGAGCGATGGATAATAAAGTGCCGATATTCGTTGAAAAAACGGGACGTGTAGAGCTTCTTGACCGGATGGAGAAGACAGATGAGGAATGGCGTGCAGTCCTTACGAAAAACCAGTTCGAGGTGGCACGCCTGGCTGGGACCGAACCCGCGTTTTCAAATAAGTACCATGATTTCCATGAGAGGGGGACGTATCACTGTGTCTGTTGTAGTACCGACCTCTTTTCCTCAGATGCGAAATTCCGCTCAGGGACGGGGTGGCCGAGTTTTTATGCGCCAATATCTGACCTGAACGTGAAGACCATGGTGGATAAGACCGATGGATTGGTCCGGAGTGAGGTCCTCTGCACACGTTGCGGGGCTCATCTCGGGCATGTATTCGATGACGGTCCGCCACCAACGCATAGACGCTATTGTGCGAATTCAGCTGCCCTGCGATTTGTAAAGCGGTAATTTCCTGTCCCGGTAGGAAAATTCTGTTTGATAAACAGGGGACACCGCTCATATAATTACGAATTCTGGCATTTTATTTTAAATCCCCCAACTTCCACCATGTAATTTATGGCCATACAAGTGCAAAAGGAGGAAAACCAGGGGTGCGAGTACGTATACCAGAGAGCTCCACTGAATACCCGCGATGGCAAGGATAATCCCCGCCGCAGAAAGAGCGGGTATAACGGCTGCACGGTGCTTGGTTGCCACAATCATCCGGTCACTTATTGAAGGATCAATAAGATGACGCCTGGCGGTAGCATAACTCCATTGAAGGTAGAAGAGAGATCCGGTGATTAACAGGTTGAGTTCAAAAAGAAGCGCACAAAAAGGAATCGTTGGAAAATCTCCCACCAGGTTGGTAGTAAACGGGATAAGTGCCACGAAGAGAAGTGATCCGATAGTAATCCAGAGGAGATTGTGGTCTGCATAACGGATTTTGTGAAACTGCATATGATGCATCACCCACAGTGCCGCAATCAGGAGAAACGCAATAATATAATGGATAAAATCCGGGATCAACCGCTGCAACGTTGACATGACAAGCAACGGGGAAAAATCTCTCACATCCGTGGGGAGATCAATCCCGACGACCAGCAGGGTCATTGCGAATGCAAAGATGCAGTCGCTCAGTGATTCAATCCGGTTTTTTCCAAAACCGATTTGCTTTACAGTTTCGTTTTCGGTGTTAATGCAGTTCACTTCCTTGCTGGAGAATCCATGATCTCTCCGTATGGGGGTAAGTTATACGTTTCCCGGGTCACACCTGATGTCCCACAGGTGACACAGGGTTACCAAGGGTTTTATTTCCTGGGTTGTGTCCTATCGTGAATTTTTTCGTGTATGGGTATTTAACAAGTACTTGATGCATGACCGGGTAAAAAGAGTACCTTGACAAACCGGTCCGGAGTCGTTGAGTCTGATGAAAAGAAAATTATGTCCGTTTGATAAATCGGAATGTGTTGGGGAGTTATGTATGTTGTTTTCTGTGGAAAAGGGAATGTGCAGCTTCCTGCTTACCAGATCACCCGATCTCCTGCCTGGGCAGGGCCAGGCGGGCAAGCCTGTCAGAAATAGTGAATCGGGCAGCCACGAGAGAAAATCCCGCTTCAAAGCTGAACTTTTCGATTAGCGATGGCATACCAGGTCTCTGATATGGAGTTATCCGGGTTGGGATCACCCATGACAGTTTTTAAGGGTTAAAGAAGGGCCTCAACGTAATCGATGGTAGTCCGCAGGGTCTTGAGCCGTGCATGAAATTTATCATTTGACTCTACAATGGTCCATGGTGCATGGGGAGTATCAGTTTTTGCAAGCATTTCGTTGACTGCATCCCGGTATTCACCCCATTTCTCCCGGTTCCTCCAGTCCTCGTCGGTGATTTTCCACTGCTTTTTCGAGTCCGTTTCCCTCTGGTGAAACCTTGCCAGCTGCTCATCCTGGTCAATCTCCAGCCAGAACTTGATAATACCCCCACCATCTGCAACAAAATTCTGTTCCATTTCGTTGATCTCATTGTAGGCCCGTTTCCATTCAGCCGGGGAGCAGAACCCTTCGACCCGCTCAACCATCACCCGTCCGTACCAGCTCCTGTCAAAGAGGGTTATATGACCTGCTTTCGGGAAATGAGTATAAAATCTCCAGAGGTAATGATGTGATAATTCAAAGTCATTTGGTCTCGAAACCGGGACTACTTCATACCCTCTCGGGTTCATACTCGCCGTGAGACGGAGTATATTGCCTCCTTTCCCGGCAGCATCCCATCCTTCATATACGATTATCAGTGGTACTTTTCGTTTATAGAGCAGGTATTGAGCTTTCCTGACCCGGTCCTGGTACTCCTTCAGCTGCCTGGGGTAGTCTTGTTTCGAATAGGATTTTGTCAGGTCTGCCTTATCCAGATTAAGATTTGTTTTATTTTTCTGGGCTCCTGTCTTGAAGTCTTTCACCCGGGGTTCTTTTCCGGAAACCTGCCTTTCGAGAGCTTTTGTAACGCGTGATATGACCGCGAAACCCGCGTATACAGGGTTGGTTGCCTCAACGACAGTCCATGGTGCAAACGGGGTATCGGTCTCTTTGATGATCTGTTCGATAACGGGAAGGTAAAGGTCGTACTGGTGGTGGAAATCCCAATCACCCCGGGTGATCATCCATGCGGTCAGTGTGTCCTGTTCCCGTTCAATCATCCGCCTCCGTTGTTCCTCTTTGCTGATATGGAGGAAAAACTTGAGGACCAGTGTGCCGTCGTCAACGAGCTGCCGCTCAAAGTTCCGGATTGCCGATGTAGATTCCTTCAGCCGCTCATTCCAGTTAAGGCCGTTCAGCTGTTCTGCAAGAGTGCGGCTGTACCAACTCCTCGCAAAAATTGTAATTCTACCTTTTGCAGGAGTTTTAATAAAAAAGCGCCAGATCAGGTTGTGTGCTCTTTCTTCGTCGGTTGGTGTGCCGATTGAATAAAGGTTGTAGCCTCGGGGATCAATGGCCTGAACAATTTCACTGGAAACAGAAGTAATACCCGATGCATTCCACCCTTCAATGAGGATCACGACAGGGACGCCAGCGTCGCGGCAGGCACGCTGAAGTTCCCCAAGGTGCTCCTTTATTCCTGGAAGGGTCTTATCGATGGTCTTTTCATCAATGGAAAGGTTGAGATCATATTGCTCAAGCATAACGGAATCCGGATAATTCCCGGGTTCACCCCCAGGTAAGAAGTAAGTGGGCAGATATTTGGATGTTTTTATTTCATCAGGGAATAACAAAAGGATTGGATAACCGGATGACCACAGGACAGGAGAAGAGTCATGATTTTCCCGGAGCTGCCAGCAGTGACAGGCAAGGAGATATGGTAATGGAACCTTCCCCCGCAGGGCCACCTGAAATG
The DNA here is from genome assembly GCA_903819595.1 of uncultured Methanomicrobiales archaeon. Taxonomy (GTDB): domain Archaea; phylum Halobacteriota; class Methanomicrobia; order Methanomicrobiales; family Methanospirillaceae; genus CAIKOD01. The sequence goes on from CAIJED010000312.1 coordinate 11,142, forward strand.
AGGCCGGGTGCAGGCCTGAAAAATCAATTAATTCAGCGGTACCTGGAAAAGCCTTCCCTACCGGGCGTCTTTGTGCGTGCCAGAAAGGCATGGCGTGATGCAATCAGGAATAACCGCTGGTAGGACACCCCCCATAAAATCTGCAGCAGGTGCGCGAATACACATCAGGACGGTTCCCCGGACATTCATTCTTGGTGATGATGGATCCGGGAACCATTCCAAAATTGTTATGTAATGGTATAGGAAATCAATACAGGAGTTGTCAGTTTGTTAGATCG
>CAIJED010000313.1 GCA_903819595.1 uncultured Methanomicrobiales archaeon
AGACCCCTAAGAACGTGGCCAGGCCCGATACCGTGATGGCAGTGCCGATCTTCTTAATGCTCTCCTGGATAGCGGCAACATGATCGTGCAGCCGTTCCTCCTCCTCGGCATACCGTTCCATGACAAGGATCGTATATTCTGCAGCAACACCGATGGTCATCGATCCCAGCGTAACGGTGAGTGGCGAGTAAGCGATGTTCATGATGTACATCATAACAGCGTTCCAGCCTACGACAAGGATAATCGGGATGATCGGGGATATGGCGTGGATGTGACGATATACAATTATCAGGAAGACAAAGACGAAAATGAATCCAAGGAGTGTCATCAGCTCTTTTGATTCACTCATTTGTGAAAGCATGCTGGTGTACAGTTCGAAGTTACCGGTGGGGGATGCGGTAATCCCGTTCGGGGGTTCGAGGAATGCAAAATCACTGACCATCTGCTGTTTCAGGCTGTCTTTCTGTGTCATGGCAAGTTTTTCGGTATTGAATTTCAATACCCCACTCATCTCGCCGCTGAGGTAAGGTTTCTTTGTACTTTCAGGTATTTTCTCCAGTATGGTATCGAGTGCAGCCTGGGTTTCCGGCATTACACCGCCATTATACTGAAGCACGATGGTGGCGATGCTTGTTGACGCGGTAATTTGTGGATGATGAGCAAGTTCGTAATCCTGGAATGTTTTAAGCCAGATCACGGTATCGAGGTCTGTCACCCGTGAACCCTGGACAAGGAAGTCCGCGGTATCGGTAGATCCCAGAATACGGGTGACTTTGTCTATATTGATCTTGGCCGGCATATCGCCGGGCACCATCGCATTCTCGTTAGAATCTACCGGAATGCTTGAATCTACCGCGAACCCAACGAACGCTATGCAAACGGCGATCACAAGGATCGGAATAGGATGTTTTGCAATCTTCACGGAAACTTTCGTGAGTAAATCGCCATAAGAGAATGAGCTGTTCTTCCCTTTTTTGTTGTTACGTCTTTTTTCCGGGTTTTCTATGATTGAATCGCAGGCATCAGTCCCCACAGCATAACACAAGTCTGTTTTTTGTGGTTTTGGCTTGTACTTCAGCAGGAGGCAGAGCGTGGGCAACCCGACGCATGAGACCCAGTAACAGGTGAATATACCGATGATGGCTACAAGGCCGAAAGAACGGATCATCGGGATCTCCGAGATAAACATGGCGAGGAAACCCATGCATGTCGCGAGCATCGCATACATGACAGCAGGGCCGGTGCGGGTTACCGTCATAAAAACTGCATCCTCGAGTGATCCTTTCCGGGACTCCTCGTCAAAACGGGCGTGGAACTGGATAGCATAATCGATCCCAAGACCGATCAGGACCGGGAAGGCCCCGATCACCGCCATGTTGAGCCCGATACCGGCAAGGCCCATCAGGCCAAGGGAAGTAACGAGGCCGAATGCCACAAACAGTACCGGCATGAACCGGTAACGCACATAGGCAAAGAGGATCCCCATGGTGATGATCATCAGGATCATGGCCCCGCCGATGAGTATCCCCATGTTACTCGAAAGGCCCTCACTCATCTGCTGAATGAATGCCGGGGTGCCGGAGATTTTCACCGTCACGCCCGGGGGAGGGCTTGAGTGATCAATGATTGATACAATATTACTGAGTGTCGTTTTTTGGACAGGATCTGATAATCCCTCTTCCATTTTGATCTGGACAAGGGTCAGTACATTGGATGGAACGGCCTGCGTGCGGGTGCTCTCGGGAAGTAAACTGATAATGCGATTCGCATCGGCACTGGATGCGGGGAGTTCGCCACCGTTGGCACTTTTAAGCGCATCAACAACACTAATGGTGTTCGTGATATGTTGCTGCTGCCCGATATCCTTCTGGAGACGGGCAATATAATCAAGGACTTCCGGGCTCAGCGGGTCCCCGGCCTCCACGATAAGGATGATGATATTGGCCTGGTAGTCCTTCTCGTAAATTGCCTGGTTCACCCCTTTTGGAGAATCCTGGTTGACGTAGGTCTTCCATCCTGTCTGCATGGAAAGCATGGTCATGCCGAAGAGGCCGATACAGAAAATGGCCATAACCAGCACGGCAACTAACCGTGGTCTGCGGATGATAGTATGGGCAATTCCTTCAAAAAGTTGTTTAATCATGAAACCCTCATCGGCTCTCTTTTTTCTTCCGGTAGACGAGTAAAGCGGCACATAGAACAATTACCACGATGAAACCTCCCCCAAGTGCGATAACCCCTGCTGAGGTGCCAAGATTTGCCGGCACAATCTCAATCTGTACCGGTACGGTATCCGACATCTGGCTGTTGCCAAAGGCGTCGCGGAACCTGATTTTGCTGTCAAAGGTGTACATCTTCGTATCAGCTGCCGCATCTGCCTGGATCTCGTAACGGGCAACCGCAGCCTCGCCTGGCCCCAGGTCTCCGAGGAACGCATTATTGTCTTTAATCGTTACCGGATCGTGAGATTCGATCCGTGCCTCTGTGTTATAGACGGTCACGCCACCATCATTCTGGTACCGGACCTCGATGGTCATGGCAGCACCCTGTGGGACTTCGGGGGCAGGGGATGTTACGGTGAAGGCAGTCTTGCCATTTACGGGAACACCCACGGTTTCAGTCGAAGAGGTTACGATCTGTCCTTCCCGGTTCGTATAGGTGATTGCAATATCAACCGGGTAACTCTGGTTTACCGCGTCTTCTAAGACAGTAACTTTAAACCGGCAATCGATCATGCTCCCGCTCGGGAAGCTCCCGATAAACTGGGTGCTGTCCTCAGGAATGATTGGACTGTTACCGTTCCTGAGAAGCTTAACTGCCGCCTTCTCGCCGTTTTCCGGTCCGATATTCCTGATCTTTACGTTAAGCCAGCCCTGTGACCCTGCATTCAGCTGTTCCGGCACAGTTTCTATGACATCGATCTTTGCCTGCGGTTTAATCCTGATGGTAAGAGGCAGGGTTTGTTTAGCCTGGTTATAGGTGAATTCGAAAACATCTGCCGCCCCCTGGTCCTCCACTCGGGGGTACTTGTACCCGATAGAAAGGGGGACCTGATATTCTCCAGCAGTCACATTTGAGGAGATTTTTACATTGAACTTCACCGTGATGGTATCCCCGTTACCTGCTAGATCTCCTACCATTTGTGGATCGGTTTTGACGATTACCGCGTCACTGTCAGATGAAAGTCCGATTGTTACAAATTTTGCCGTTGTTGGCATGTCTTCTGGTTGAATCGAACCCCTGTTCAGTTGTTTTAAATCGAAGGTACCGGAGTTTTTTACCAGGATGCTGATCATTGTATCCTCACCCGGTATGAACTCATTGACGCCACTGACCGTGGCTGAAAACGAGGGTGCACCACCCAGGTATTTTGTTGCAGCCGAGGTAGGCGTCGCGATGAGGGCAATACAGGCCAGCAAGGCAAGAATTACCATCACAGTGCCGGAGGATCCGGAAAATCCGGTGTGTGTCATAAAGGGATACCTCACCGGTTCTCTCTCTTACGATTGACACGATAGACAGCGTACCCGATTCCGATTATCACTATGGCAATTACGACGAGTGCAACCGGGTTTTTCAATAATCCGGCAGCAACACCTTTATCCTCGCTGACATCCAGGCCCACTTTTATCGGGTCTGAAATGATCATGTTATCAAAGGCGTCACGATATCGGATCTCAGAATCGATACCATATTGTTTCAGGGTCGCCACCTTGTCCACCGAGAGGAGGAACGAGGCTTCCTTAACTTCACCGGGTGCGATATCCCCGAGATATGAGGTATCATCACTGCTGGTAAATGGATCGACCATACTGACACGGGCCTGTGCCTGGTGTGCGATTGCCCCGCCGGTATTCTTATACTGGACTGTGATAACTTTTTTCTGGCCGGGGGTCAGGCTTACCGGGTCTGATATGATGGTGAATTCGATTTTCTTTCCGACGGGTACTCCGATCGTCTCGATATCGGACGAAACATAGTCCTCTTCCTGGTTCTTGTATTTTACATAAACATCGAGGGGGAAATTCTGGGCTTCTGCATTTTCAGCTACGGATGCCTTAAAGTAGCATGTTGCGATGCCCCCTGATGGAAAGTCCCCGATATAGGCGGTCGCTGCCGTGGGTATAACCGGACTGCCATCATTCCGTGAGATGGTAACAATTGCTTTCCTCGCATCTTCATGCCCGATATTCTTTACTATGAGCTGGATCGACCCTTCCGTTCCGACATTCATACCCGTGGTGTTTGTAGAAAGAACACTGATTCGGACATCCGGTTTGATTTTTATGGGAAGCTGGAATACCTCGGTTTCTGTTTTATAGTCATAATGGATGGTATCCGTGCCATACTGGGTCGCCGTATACATGTAGGTATAGTTCACATACACGGGAAGATTATACGATCCCGCCGGTGTATCGGAAGGAATCCTGACCGTAAATTTACCTGTGGCTGTGCTGCTGGCTTTCAGGTCACCCAGTGACTGGGGATCGGATTTGACAATGAATTGTGTATTCCCGGGTTCAAGCGTGACCGTGAGGAATTTTGCCGTATTCGGGAGGTCGTCCCGGTTGACGATACCGGAGCTTGCAAATTTGAACTGGTTCACGCCGGTATTTTCAATAACGACGGCAATCTGGGTATCCTGACCCGGTAAAAATTCATTGGTTCCCGCCAGGGAGGCTGAAAGGACCGGGCTTCCTGCCATGTACTGTTCTCCCGCACTGACATGAGTCGCTGCGATGAACAAGGCTGCAAGGCCGAAAAGAATGACCGACCTCAGCAGGCTGTGGCCCTGCCCCTGTCGAGGCGGGTACTGTGTCGGTCCGTTGCGTTGCTTGTGTGCTCTGTTGGTATAGATGTTCATAGTGGGTTCACGATTTCCTGAAATGTTGTAATCAATATTAAAATATCATACTATATTAATATTATTCTTATTGACTATAAATATAAATTATTGATATGGCAGAATACATAAGAATCGAGACAGCAACCAGGCATTGGTATGAACTGAATAGAGTGTAGGATTTCAGAAAAAAGGAAAATCAGTGAAGCAGGTCCTGGAGTGCATCAATACGTTCGCGCAGGATCTTTTCCCGTTCGGCAAAGTCGGTAATATCTGATAGGGTGACGTAGACGCTGGTAATATCCCCATGCTTTGCAGCAGTGATTTTTCCATGAATATAGCGATTCAGGCCATCCTTCCGCTTGATCCATATCTTGAATTCTCCCGGAGCGGGGGAGTCCGGCCTGATATTTCGAAAGATCTCATCAATCTTTTTTAAATCTGTAACCGGTACAATCCCGGCATCAGTCATTGCTTTTTGATTCTCGGTTAAAAGAGTACCATGAAGGCCCATTTCGGACATTTCTTCAGAAGAATACCCGGTGATCTCATTGATGCGACGGTTGGAGAAGACAATTTTATTATTTTCAACGATAATCAGGCCGTCCTGGATATTATCGGCCATCATCCTGAACCGCTGTTCGCTCTCAAGCAACCGAATACCATGGGTTTTTAGCTCGGTGATGTCCGTGAATATGATAAAATTCAGAAGGGTATCGCGGTGTTGTACCCCGCTGATGCGGGCAGACGCGAATCGTCGTTCCCCATCCTTCCGGATTATCCAGATTTGGAGATCGACGGGTTGATCCGGATGCGTCATAATGTCCTGGATCTCTTGTCCTGCCTTGTCCTGGCACTCTGGTGCAATAATTCCCATGGGTTCCATCGCCAATAATTCCTTCACGGAATACCCGGTGATTTCAGAGATCCGGTTGTTGGAATAGATCGCTTTACCATTTTCAACGATAATCAGGCCGTCCTGGATATTATCGGC
>CAIJED010000314.1 GCA_903819595.1 uncultured Methanomicrobiales archaeon
AACTGCCGGTAGACGTCCTGTTCATCGATAATAATCGGATTTGCAGCCTCGTCAAATCCAATCGAGAGGTAGGTCTCTCTCAGGCGGTTAATAGTCTCAAAAATCGGGTGGGCACGTGCGCGCTTGTACTCAAGTCTCGGGTACCGGCAGTTCGGCAGCGGGGGCGTCAGGACGGACGGGCCTTCATGCCAGGTCTTCTCAAAATTTTCTTTTGCCTTTTTTTTATAGGAATCTGCATCAAATCTCATGAATCACGCTCCATACAAACAACTCGTGAAAGGGGGGTTTCATCAGTTACCATATATCCTGAATACTCTGCGATCTGTTCTGCAAACTGTTTCACATAATCATGTTCAGGCATGTTGCTTCGCTGCAACCGTTTTCTACTATATCCAAGATACATGTATCCCTTCACCTCGATGAAATCTGCGCCCGAGTCTGCGACCAGGCGTGCATATCCCCGTGGGTCAATGTCATTTAATCCCTTTACGAGGGTAATGCGGATTGCAGATCGCCGGCTGTCGAGCAGTGCCAGGCTCTCCTTCAGATTTTCCCAGCTGTCTTCCACCGGCCTGCAGACCTGCTCGTAGGTGGTCTTATCCGGGGCTACCAGTGAGACATACATCTGGAACGGCCGGCACTGCCTCAGCACTTCCGGCCGGGTCCCGTTACTTACAAGAAATGTTGTATAACCTTCCGTGTTGAAGAGGTTGATCAGTTCCGGCAGCCTTGAGTAGAGAGTGGGTTCCCCGGAGAGTGAAATAGCAACATGCTTTGGTTCAAGTGCCTCTGAAAACCGTTGCTCGGTGACATACGGGGAGGGTTTGTACCCGGAAAGTGCCCTCTTCTGGAGGCGCCTGAGGTTCCCGATGATCTCTTCTGGTGGACATTCACATTCTATCGGCATTTCATGCTCGAATGATCGCCAGCAGAAGAGGCACCGGTGGTTGCACTGAAGTGTCGGGGTCATCTGTACGCACCGGTGGCTGTCGATCCCGTAAAACTGGTGCTTGTAGCACATCTCACCACCCTTCAGTGCACGCTTGCACCAAAGACAGGGTTTTACAGCAGCTGTTGCCCGCTCCGAAAAAAACTGGTAGCCCTGCTTCTTCAGGGCTTCACATGGTGCTGATTGCATCGATACCAAGAGATTCCAATGATTCTTTCAGGGTATTTTGGGCAGCCTTGACAAGGGTAAGGCGGCTCAGCCGTGTGGTACCCTCACTTTTCAGGACAGGTTCATAGTGGTAAAACGCATTGAACAGGTCAGCAAGCTCGCGGGCATAGGTGGCAAGGATGTGGGGCTTTAGTTCCTTCACAACCTCTTCAATCACAGCCGGAAACTTTGCGATGTGTTTTGCGAGTGCAATGCCGTGCGGGTCATGTAATTCGTATGCCTCTGAAAATTCCCCCGCCTTTTCAAGGATACTGCATGCCCGTGCATGGGCGTACTGGATATACGGGCCGCTCTGCCGTTCGAAATCAAGTGCATCTTTCCAGTTGAAAACGGTACTCTTTTCAGGAGAGATTTTTACAATGTCGTAGCGTATTGCTGCAATTGCAACGGATACCGCAATACTGTTCCGTAAATTTTCATCCAGCTCCGGTCTCCTCACAGAGACTTCCTCAAATGCACGTTTTGTAACTTCATCCATCAGTTCATCGGCAGACACGAATTTCCCGGCCCTGGTGCTCATTGAACCTTCAGGGAGTGAAACAAATTCAAAATATATAATATCAGGGGCTTTCTCCCCGATCAGACGCATGGTTGCCTGTAGCTGTGCACCGATCAGCTTATGGTCAGCCCCTAGTACGTCGATAACCCGGTCGAAATTTTTGCCCTTCCACATATGGTAGGCAAGATCCCGGGCGGCGTACACGGAGGTGCCGTCTGTCCGCCTCAGCACGTATTCCTTCTCAAAACCAGCGGCATTCAGGTCCAGCCAGACTTTCCCATCCTCGTGGTATTCAGGGAGCCGGTGGAGCCTTGAAAGAAACCGCTCCGTATCTCCATTTCTTACAAAATCGCTCTCCCACACAAAACGGTCGTGATGGACTTTCAGGCGGTCCATCGTCACGTGGAATCCCTCGAGGCAACGGCTTACCGCAGACCTGAACTTCCTGACGGTCTCCTTCTCAGATCGTTCCACCTGCTGCATCAGGCAATCCACTTCCGCTACAAGACCCGGATCAGATTCAAGTTCCCTGTTCGCCGCAATGTAGATCCTCGCCACGTAATGATCTGCTTTTTCTCCTGCCATAACACCCGTATCGAGGTGATCGAATCCCCATACGACGATAGCGATCTGCCGTCCCATGTCATTGACATAATACTGGACTTCAAGTTTGTACCCGGCTTTCCGGAAACAGCGTGCAAGAGTATCACCCAGTATCGAATTTCTGATATGCCCGACATGTAGGGGGCCGTTCGGGTTTGCACTTGTATGCTCAAGGACCACGCGTTCCCGTTTTTGAGGCTGGCTGCCGTACCCGGGTTTTACCGCTTCCTGAAGCGTCCTGCTAACATAGGATGGCCCAAAGAGGAAATTGATATAGGGTCCTTTGACTGTGACCTGGATTTGTTCAAAACCTGGCTCACCAGTAAGTTTCCGTGCGAGTTCTTCCGCCATTATTACGGGACTCTGTTTCCTCTCCTTTGCGAGGGCGAACGCCACGGTGGTGGCAAGGTCAGCATGCTCCCCGCCATCCGTCAGCTGCACATCACCTAGACCGGTCTTCGACCTGAGTGCATTTTCAATCGTTGTATACATTAAAAGAAACATTAATAGCCCGTCCTGTATCGCAAAATTGCGGCAATTCCGCCAAACGCTGTAAAAAGAATGGACCCTTCTTCAAAGTCGTCAGATATTATTTCCACCTTGGCACTGCTCTGGTCAGCGATTTTTGTCAGTTCATCGATAATATCCACCTCTTCATCAAGGACCATCGGTGCTGTGCATTTTGGACAATTACCAAATTCAAGGTCCGCAATGGTTTTACCCGCCTGGAGCACCACCGTGTACTCCTTCGTATGGCCGCACGTTGGGCACCTGATCTTAATCCTGGACTTCCTGAGACTTGCAGAGAGTAGGAGTATTTCAACGGCTCCGATTTCAAGGTTTTTTCTGATATTTTCCTCGCCATAAGAAGCAACCCCGTTGTCCTTTACCAGCTCTTTTAAGAAGCGCTGCATTACAGCCTTTTCCTTAACAACGGTCATTCCTTTGAGAGCATCCTCGGCTGCATCAACAAGTTCGTCAAGACCGCTTTCATTGGTATACGCGACATCAAAAATACCGATGATCCGCTTCTGGATCTCATGGTGGAGGAAATTTCCTGCCTCAAATTCTTCTTTTGTCGGGCTTGGTCCACCAATCAGGACACCCTTGAACCTCTCAAAGAAGTCTTTCTCTGCAAGGAAGATGGCACTGGAGCGCTCACCAATTTTCGTATAAAATTCGTTAATTGCGATCTCCCTGAGCCGACCGAACCGGGCAGCAGACTGGCCACCTTTCCTCTGTTTTCCAGGAACGGTAGAGGTAACGCCCCCGATAGGCTCAATATGGTTCCCACGGAGAAAACCCCAGTACGCTTCCCTGCGATCGAGGACCAGAAGGCCATACACACTTTTTTCCTCAAGCATCTGCCTGAGGGGCTCAAGTTCGAACTGGGAGCTGCACCGGTACATATAGAGGTGGAGGGGCTCAGGGGGTTCGATGATAGTGCATTCTAGATCTGTCCGGTCACCACCAAGAAGGATCGTACCACAAAGTACTGCCAGACCATTTGCCGGGGGTCTTTTATAATATTTCAGTCGTGAAAGGATTGAAGAGATGGCACTCTGAACATTCGTCTTCGTCTGTTTGCTCTTGATATTCGCACACTGGCCAAACTCGTCCTTGAGCTGGTTGGTGACATCATAGATCTGCTTGTCAGGTGGAATGTAGATCGTAATAAGTTCAGTTCCGCTTCCCTGTTTCGCTTCGAGCTTCTCAAGCGTCTTTTTAAATTCGTAGCGGCGACGTGCCTCATCCATCTCTTCAAGTTCAGCCATGTAGTTACTCCCGGTACCGGGTCACTATATATTTTGCGCCTTCAGCCATAAATTTGAGCATATTCAGCTATCAGCACCTGGTCAACTTCCCCATTGACTCCGTGAGTCCCATTGAATGGGAAGAATTTCTTTGGTTGCAATGACAGGTCAAAAAGTTTTTTCCCATCCGCAAATGGTAGAATCGGATCATCCGGTGCATGGAACAGGATGACGGGTCTGGGGGAGATTGCACCGATATATATATCGGGGTCAACCGATAGGAGGAATTTTCGTGCGGC
>CAIJED010000315.1 GCA_903819595.1 uncultured Methanomicrobiales archaeon
GCGACAGTATGATTAATCAGAAGACTACTCTTGGCTAACTGAGTATATCAATTTTTTTTAAAATTGGTTCATATCTAAAATCCTGCCATCATATGGCCAGATATTATTGTTTTAACCTTTTCTTCGCAAATCACGAAGTATCGTATCGGGGGTATAAAATTTTCACCTGTCGTCTTCAGGAGGGTGCCGTTCCCATGGAGAAGGGATAAGTGTTTCATCTCCCTTACCACCCTGTCGGATGGTCCTGTTCCCTGTCACCCTTACCTGAAGACTTCATCCATTAATCGTGCTGCAAATGCATTCAACTGGATATATTCATTATTGCAGTGGCCAATCAGGTAATCGGTATCCGCGAGGGCAGAGGCAACCCTTGGATCATTATATTCCCGTTTCAGCACTTTTCTGAGTTCAGCGAGCACCTCACCAGCTGAAAGGCCGTATTCGATCATGAGGGATTCAATACGCCGATTCGCAGAAACCCCGTCCCCGGACGCAATGGCCAGGTATATCGCCGCCGCGATCATGGTGACCTCTGATTCCCCGGCTTTTGCCAGGTCGAACGGCACCCCGGATTCCGAGGCCACCTGGAGGAGCATGACCGACTTCCGGAGGTCACCACCTGATGCCTGTACGATCAGGTCTATCTCGTCATCGTTGCAACACCCATCCGGCCTCTCTTTATCCAGTATCGCCCTTAAGTGGGCCTGCGCGAGTTCAGGGGCGATCGGCCCGAAAAAAAAGGGAATGCAGCGGGATGCGATCGCAGGGATGAGTGCTGCCGGGTGGGTGGTGCAAAAAACAAAACGGCAGGTCTGGCTGTACCGCTCCATCGTCCGCCGGAGTGATGACTGGGCATCGCGGGTCAGCGCAGAGGCGTCATCGATCACGACCATCTTAAATGGTGCATCAAGGGGCCGGAGCGAGGCATACCAACGGATAATATGCTTAAAATTATTGATCATGCTCTCGTCCTTCCGGTAAATATGTGCGTACCGCTCATCATCCTCGAGATATTTTTTTCCGAGGAGGAACAGGTCCGAGGCGTGAATCACCGTGCAGTTTCCGGCCCAGTTCTCCCCATAAAGTTCCCGTGCCACGCATTCTACCGCAACACTTTTTCCCGTACCGTGCGGGCCGCTGATGATAAGGTGGGGGAGTGACCTTGCGGAGGCAAATGATTTGAGGTGTTGCACCACGCGTTCCTGACCGATAATCTCTTCAAATCCGGCAGGCCGGTATTTTTCAATCCAGAGCATGTGCAAGTCTCCTGTTCATCTCAATCATTGCCTCTGTCAGGAAATATCTGTTGTCCGGGGCCTCTTTCAACATTTCGATCTCCTGTTCCTGCAGCGTTGAGAAAAACCCGGTGATCATGGGGAGTGCCCGTGTCACCTCGTCCACCACGGTGAGGCTGGCCATCCGGGCCGTACGGGACAACGGGTTTAAATCAATGGCAATGACGGTCTTCCCCATCGTTCGAAGCGCCTCGCACCGGTCACCGTCTTCAAGGGGGACCAGTATCACATCGGCATTCCCGGTTCCCTCCGGGTAACTTAATGCCCTGTCGTGGGAGAGGGGCAGGATCCGTTCAGCCTTTCCGGAGAGCACGGTTACCCCGTTCGCTTCGAGGAGACGGGAAATTTTTTGAACCCGTTCCTCGGTCCGGTGAAAGAGGTTCACTTCAACAATGGCACCGGAGGCCTGTTGCAACCCGGCGATCTCGCGTGCGGCCAGTGCAGCGGTGTTTCCATTGACTGAGATGACCGGGTGCCGTGCAGAACGGAGCATTGCCGCAGCCGTTTTTTCAGCCAGTGCGGCACTTTTTGTTGTGGTTTCCCCAATCAGGTAATCAAATGCTTCCCCACGTCCGTGGGCAATCAGGCCTTCGGGTGAGACAACCCCGTCCCGTACATATCCTGCAAGCCGTTCACGGACTAAAAGAGACCGGTACCGGGGATGGTCTGGTGGGATCGTCATCGTGATCAGGACCTTTAATGATCACTAGTATTGGCCCTGCAGGGTAAAAACTCCCTGCCCCGGGGACATGGGCCATCGCATGGTCCTCTACCATGAGTCCGGGGGTAGTAAACCGGGTCCGGAGGTGGCGACAAGAAGGGAAAATACCGGGGAAATCCCAGACAATACAGGTAATGCATGATCGCCGATCGCAAAAATACCGTTTCCGAGCATCGTCATACTTGCGGGCACTCCTGCTGAGTCACAGAGGTCCAAGGCTGAACGGACATCCGGTGTAATAAGCCCGCTTTTTTCTGAAAATTCCCTTGAAAGGGAGAGCAACTCTTCCAATGATCCAGGGCATCGACCCGGGAAGGCCAGTGAGACCCGTTCCATCGCTACAGGAGACCCCAAAATGCCCGGGGAAGGGAGGGGGCCGAACGTTAACGCGTACACCGGTGGGAAAGGTCCGGGTAACCTGGTGATATCAGCGTCGATACCCGGGCCTTTCCTGCAGTCAATTCCGCCACCCTGGCAGGCAGCGATATCACCAAGCCCTGTTTTGTGGAGTATCTCGGCTTCGTGGGCATGAAGGGAACATTCCGCCTGGCTGAGTCCAAGAGAGAAGGCCTGGTTCGCTGCCATCGCAGAGGCCGTCAGTGCAGCCGCTGAAAGACCAAAACCTGCACTGATCGGAAGGTGGCAGCGGGTGCTGACCGCCGCGTTTATACCGAGTGCCTCGATCAGGTATTCAACTGGTGGAGAACCCTGAACACGCTCAATAACTGACCCCTGCCGGTTGGTCCTGGTAATTTCCACATCTGTAACCCGGGCCTTTTCCACCAGTACTGTTACACCTTCTGAAATGACGATCCCGGCCCCGATACTCCCTGTTTCTCTCGTGGATTTCCCACGCACCGGCCGGAAGTACCCTGATATGTGGCCCGGGCAGAAGGCTACAGCAGCCTTTTCCATAGTTCCCCTGCAAGTTCTTCCTTGGTGCACCGGATCTCTTCCCGGTGATCCCGTGAGAGGATGACAAAGTCCCCACTCGTGGAGCCCATCACATCCGGGGAATTGAGAACGACTACCATGGCACCCTCTCCAAGTATCGATCGGGCCTTGGCCTCCCCATCATCTCCCATCTTAAACGCAATGGTGACCGGATGTCCTTTCCCGTCTTTACAGACCTGTGTCAATAATTTCGGGAGCGGGTGGAGGTGCAGCGTTACGGGCTTTCCACTGGGGATCTTGCCCGTCACTGTATCAGGTGCAAAATCCGATATTGCTGCCGCACTCAGGTAGTAATCCACGGTCTCCCTCGCACACTCGTCCAGCACCGCCTTCCTCATCTCGTCTGCCGTCGATATCGTGATATTTTTGACGCAGGGAAACCGGTCACGGTGGACGACGGTCACTTCCGCACCAAGTCTGAACGCCTCGAGTGCCAGTGCCTTTCCCATCATACCTGTTGAACGGGTAGTCAGTACCCGGACATCATCAACCGGCTCCCGGCATGCACCGCTGGTAATAAGGACCTGTTTTCCTGCGAGGGGCCATCCTGCGAGGGCCCGTTTTACATGGAGGACGATCTCTTCAATACCTGCAATTTTTGCACGGCCCTCTTCAATCGCCGGTGGAATTACCTGTATCCCCCAACGCATCAGCGTATCAAGGTTTTCTTTCACCGCGGGGTGCCGGTACATGCTTTCGTGCATGGCTGGTGCAATAAGGACTGGCATACCCCGGCCCACCGCAGTCGTGGCAAACGTGGTGACAGGTGTATCGTCGATGCCACACGCGACCTTACCGATCGTGTTGGCCGTACAGGGTGCAATAAGAAAAAGGTCTGCCTTCCCGCCTTCACCGCAATATTCCACGTGTTCGACCCTTCCCGTGCAGCGGGTAATCGTCTCTCTTCCGGTGGCGTACGTCAGGGCATCAGGGCTGATGATGCCACATGCAGCCAGGCTCATGACCCCCTGCACGACCGCTCCCTCTCTTATGAGCTGGTGACTGAGCCTGACCACTTCGGTGGCAGCGATGCTTCCCGTCACCCCGAGTACGATACATTTTCCTTCCAGTCCCGTCATACCAGTGTCACATCCTGGACAAAATGCCAGCAGTGAGGGGCAGTTTTCTTCACGGCCCTTACTGAAATCCGGGCTTCAAAATCCGCAGCTTTTAACTGCCCGGTAATATTCGGAGGCTGGTGCCCGGATGAGTGGACATGGAGGACTGACCCGGGCCCGACATGGGAAAGGGCATGGGAAAGGGCATGTACCGAATCGAAATGTCCCATGATGACCCGGTCGTACACACCAGACAGGAGATCCCGGCAGTCGCCGCAACCTGCCTCTACCCTGTCAGAAAGATCGTTTTGCACGATATTTTTCTGCAGGTACCGGAAGGCAACCGGGTTAATCTCCATTGCATGCACGGTCCCCCCGGCCCTCGCCACAGGGAGTGTAAAATAACCGATCCCGGCATACATATCGGCCACTCGTTCACCGCTTCGGGTGAGCGTGGCGCTCCTCATTTTTTCTGTCCTGTTCCCCTGAGAAAACATCACGGCCGACGGGTCGATCCAGAATGAGATCCCGGATTCGCGGTGGATGACGTCACCTGTGCTGCCGTACATAACTTCTGTTACCGGAGTCCGGCAGACCCCGGAATGTGAGCATATCCATAGTACTCCCCGGGGGTGCTGCCAGTCAACAATCTGCTGTACTTCTTCCGGTGAAGGTCGTTTTCCCCGGACCACGGCGATCGGACCGATCATCTGGTAACCACGGCCTACATACGGGTGACGCGTGGGAAGGTCACCGGTTGAAGTATATCCTTCACGGACCGGGACATAAGCGGTCGTGCCGGTGACAAATGCTCTCCTGCTCCTGTCAGCCCAGTCACTTTCTGCGGCCGACGACAGTTGTTCGAGGGGCACCTCCCGTATGCGTGTTGCCATGTTATCCGACCAGTATCATCGTATCCTGGTCTTTTAACACCCTGATATACTGGCCTGCCTCCGCATCCCTCCATGGACCGGCCGGGCATTCCCGTGTTACCCCTGAACCAGGATCAATGAGCCCGAGGATATCACCATCGACATACGCGATAAGTGCATCAATAGCATCGCGGACATTTCCGATTAACATGCCAAATTCATCTTCTTTTGCCGTACGTGACTGGCCATTCGCAAGGTTCAGATATCTGATATACTGCCCCTCAATCTGAAGTATCTGCCCATACCCTTTGCCGATCCTGACCACATCCCCACGGATATACCGTGGAAGCCTCACCGAGTAGGTAATCCGGAACAGTTTTTTCCCTGCCTTTTCACCGACCAGCTTGGGGTGCGTCGAGTACCGCCCTCCGAGCCGCTGCACGATTGCCTGAGATATCGCCAGGCCAATCTGCTGGGAGCCGATGGTAATATCCAGCCCCTCCCTCGTCTCTTCCATTTCAGAGATGTAGGAGAGCCGATCGCCGCCTGCCTGCATGCCGTTCTCCACTTCGGTCGCGATTTGTTGTGCAACGAGGGATTCGTGGGGGAGAAGTTTTCTGTTCTGGGCCCTGACCTGCACTAGCCCTTCGTAATAACTCCCGCTAATCCTGTTGCACCGGTTACACTGTTCCTTCTGCCACGCGATCTCGATCATCCCGTTTGCTGAGACCTCTTCCCCGTACAATACCCCGCTAACCGTAACATCGGCAAATGACCGGTTCAGAGTCCTGTCGTGGATGACCATGCTGACCGAAGGGGACCGGATATCGGGATGAAAATGGATTGCATTCCTTACTATTTCCGGCCCGATTTCATCCCTGCCCCGCTCAGTATCTGTCCAGGTACTCCCATTTTTCTGGGAGTTACACGAAGGACAGTGTACACTTGTCACTCTTGGATCAAAGGAGACCCAAATTGTGGAAGAACCCCTGCAACGGCCGCATAACCCTTCTCCTTCGAGCGGTCCCCCGCAACGGGGGCAGATACATTCCTGAATATTCATGTCAGATCCGGACGATCTGTGCGTGCGGCACACCATCAATGATCATGCACCCGGAACGCTCGATTAATCCCAGGCTGACTGCAATCCCAACCGCCTGTTCGCCAATCAGGTTGATATTACCCCCTTCCATGATCGCCCTTGTCACATCCCCTTCGTCTGCCGGCGTGGAACCATAGAAATATTCGCTGACATGGATCTCCAGGTCACCCTGCATGAGCCTCTTATCGAGCAGCTCCCGGTCACAGGCCGCAACGACAGCTGAACCATCGGATCCCCGATGAACTTTTAAATACATTGATCAGTTATGGGCAGAGACGTGTATTAAAAATATTATCTGTGCCAGTTCAGAGAACGATCTCTACACCATATACCTGTTCCGGGGTATCCGTATGGATCCGATGGATATCCTCACTGGTAATGAGGCCGTTTACCAGTAGGCGGTTCGTAAACCTCGGGACGGACTTCGGCCCGATGACTGCTCCCGGCCGGCTGTTTTCATCCATGTAGTCACTTTCCATCGTCAACCTCCGGCCTGCCCCGCAAAGGTCAGGTATTGCCTCGTGTTTTGCCATCATGGAGGGCACTAACGCTGTTTCAGGCGATGCGTAATGTTTTACCACCCGGGCAGGGTCCATGCCTGCAGCACGGGCCATTTCTATCATATCATCGCACGGACCGGTCTCTGCGTGTACCTGCACCGCGCACCGGCAGTCCCTTCCAAGTGAAAATGCATGCGATAAGACTTCGTTGGACAGGGTCAACACTTCGGGAGTCACTTCGTAATGGGGTCGTCCGCTTTTAAGGGCAACTGCCATCCCTTCGGTAACATATCGTGCAGCAACATCCAGTCCCTCTTTCATCAGAACCGAAGCCTCCTGATACGTCATCGTCTCTGAAAGCCGGGTGATCTCTGCCGGGTGGACCCCGAGTACCGGGAAGACAACGATCCCGGTTTCCCTGATCTTTGCGGCAATGCGGAGTGTTTCATCGAACACTGCGCAATAATCTGACCCCTGCCGCGGGAAAATCCCGAGTGAGAAAGAGGGCTTGGAAACGAGGAACATGTGGGTACCCCCGGCCCTCATGAAGTCCTTTGCTGCCTCGATGCCCCTCCCGTTTACCGGGTCGATGTGGATATGGTCATCAGTCAGGGGAGTTTTTTCCGGCATCATTGCACGATACTATCTCCATGAAAGGGTAATCATCTTTCGGGCTGAGCCTTGCCTGGCAATAGGAAAAGCCTACCCTTGTCACCAGTTCGACATGAAACATCAACCCCCGGACTTCGCTGTACCCGAACTCATTCGGGGCCATCAGTGAGCGGTCGAGCCTGACCGAGATCTCCTCGACATACGGCTGCAGTATGACGCTTTTTTCGATTGCCGATTCAAGTGATGCAGCCGATGCACGCGAGACGGGTGCCCCTACCCACTGGTGGTATAGAGCACCAAGTTTTATGGCTGCTTCAAATATTGCCTGTTCACGGTCTGTAGTCATGTTTCTCCTTTCAGATCAGCCGGTAGTATCGATCAGGGTACCACTGGCCCAGTCAGATTAACTGGATGATCCCGTCCTTCGGTTGCATCAGTTCCCCGTTGTTGCGCAGCATCTCCAGTTGCCGGTATGCGTCATCGCGGTTGATCCCCTGCTGGACGAGCACGTCGACGACGCGATCGCGGGAGGCCCGGCCTTTTTCATCGGCGACGCCCTTTATTGCATCCTTGATGATCCGTATCAAATCCCGCTTTCCTTTTGAGTACCCGGTCATCATCTTGTCGATATCGTAACCTCCGGTCTTTGAATCGTATGCCACCTGCCTGAGGCAGGCATCGACAATCTTGATCACCCGTTCAGCATCGGCCTGTTCAATCCTGGACGAGAGCCGTACCCGTGCACTGGCCTCTGCAAGCCGGACAAGGGCCTCGAGCTGTCGTGCCGTTACCGGTACCGGCTTGCTCGCGTCTGCCACATCACGGAGGTTCATGTAATAGGCAATCAGGGCCAATTTTGCCTCCTCGGAAAGGATCGGATAGCATGTCCGCTTTGCATACGCCACATATTTCCGAAACAATACCGGGTCAATGGCCGGCGTCACCGGTTTTAACTGTTCGGTGATAAAGGCATCATCCACGCCTTCGATCGGTTTTTTCCGGTGCTGCTGGATCAGTTCCCCGATGCTATGTGCTTTTAAGATATGGTTTGCGATAGCATTGTCCCTTTTTTTGTCCGGCTTATCGGTCATGACAAATATCAGGTCAAAACGGGAAAGCAGCGAGGCGGGCATGTTTATCTGGTCTGATATCGGGGCAAAATCATCAAACCTGCCATATTTCGGGTTCGCTGCACCAAGGAGGGCGCACCTCGACTTGAGTGTCGCGGTGATCCCGGCCTTTGCCACACTGATCGTCTGTTGTTCCATCGCCTCGTGGAGGGCACTCCTGTCTTCCTTCTGCATCTTATCCATCTCGTCGACTGCCGCCACACCCATATCCGCGAGTACAAGGGCACCAGCCTCGAGCGTCCATCTCCCATCGCCAAACTCGTCCTTTACCGCAGTGGCAGTGAGCCCTGCCGATGTAGAAGACTGGCCACTCGTGTAAATACCGCGTGGTGAGAGCTTGATGACGTACCTCAACAGCTGGCTCTTCGCGATACCCGGGTCACCGATGAGGAGGACATGGATATCCCCGCGGAGGTGACTCCCGTCAGGCATCTCCTTCATGATGCCACCAAAAAGCTGGAGTGCAATTGCTTCTTTTACATCATCGTTCCCGTAAATTGTCGGGGCGATTGAGTTGACGATATTCCGGTAGACCTGTGGGTCTTTACTGATGGCGATAATCTCTTCTTCGGCCTTCTCGTCGATCTCAACTTCTTCAAATTCTTTCTCGGCAACTTCTATCGAATTGCATTCGAGATAAATATCAAAAATTGTATGCTTGCTACCGTGCGTGATACGCTGCATTGATCTGAGAATCCCGTTCATCACCACGCGGTCACCGGGAGCGACAACCCCTGTCAAATCATCCGTGACATCCAAATCGAGCGTCTGCGGTTGTTCACCCCCACGGAGACCTTCAGGCTGTTCCTGGATCCTGATTTTCTGGGAGTCAACAAACCATGACTTTTTGGGTATCAGTTCGAGTTTCTTAAAGGTGCACCCGTCAGTCGCACACCCGTCCGGCTCGACAAACTGCCCATACCCCTGCTTTTTCTCTGTTAAGTGGCCACCCGGACAGCGGAAGACTGCATTGACGATCCTCGGCCTGACCTCTGTTATTTTCCTGAGAATCCCTTCGACGGTGATGAACGTATTGATGTCATCAGAACGTATATGGCGGATACCCGTTTTTTTGGGGAGGTTTACGAACCTGATGTTGATATGGTCGGCAACCTTACCGTCCTTTGTCTTGATGAGCTGGTGATTTCTGATCGCATCTTTGATGTCGGCGAGGACTTTTCCCGGGTTTTCAAGCAACTCGTCAGCAAGCCTGATCCCGGTCTTCCCGAAACTCTCCACCTCACGGTAGTCCAGCTCAAGCGACCGGCGGTACGGGTACTCGCGGGTTAGTTCTGCGAGTTGCTTCTTATACCTGTTTTTCAAGAACCTGGACCATTCCGCGTCGCGGCTGGTAATCTCGGCTTCAAGTTCCTCCATGGTTCACCCCGAAAACGACCCATGATAACCGGTGACCATTTCGAGAGACAGGGGGTATGTGAAGGTGTTCCATCCCGGGGTCTTCTCCGGTCCTTTTACGAAAGGGCCAATATCCATGCCCTCCTTTTTGCAGGTGAACGGTGATAGAGAGGCCGTTTAAAAATTTTACAGTTTTCCCTGTCATTACCCTGTCCTTATGCGAGCTTTCTGGTGGCTGCCATCACAAATTTTGCGATCAGTGCCTCCATCTGGATATCACTGTCTGCCCCTTCAGATATCCGGAAATCGGTCTCACCGATGTAATCGATCAGTGAAACTTTCAGCACCTGGTCCATCGGCCTGCGGAGCAATGTCCTGTAGCACTGGTTTAAGAGTTCGTTTGGAGCGATGCCACGCTCATGAAGGAGCTGTGAAAGTGCATGTTCGGCAGCCTCAAAATCTTTTGCCAGCGAGAGGTCAAGGAGCTGGTCAATCTCATCCGGGTGTGCAGTTGCAGTTATTTCAAAGATCATCTTCCCGGTGATCGACGGGCTGATAATTGCGGCCCCCTGGAGGGCATTGATCGCCTTTCTCATGTCTCCCTGCGAAACATAGACGATCGCATCGATGGCATCCTCCTGGACGATGACCCCCTCGATTCTGGCAATTTTCTGTATCTCTTCTGCGATCGCTGCTTTTCCCAGTGGCTTAAAACGATAGACTGCGCACCTGCTCTGGATGGGATCGATGATTTTCGAGGAATAATTGCATGACAGCACGAAACGGCACGTCTGGGCGTAACTTTCCATGGTACGCCTGAGCGCAGACTGTGCATCGTTTGTCAGGGCATCTGCCTCGTCCAGGAAGAGGATCTTGAAGGTGGCCCCGCCTAACGGAGATGTCCGTGCAAACTGCTTGATCTGGTTTCGGACCACATCGATCCCGCGTTCATCTGATGCATTGAGTTCCCGGAAATTCATGTGCCATGATTCGCCAAAAAACTCCCGCGCGAGTGAAACCGCCGCAGTCGTCTTGCCGACACCTGCACTACCGGTGAAAAGGAGGTGGGGCAGATTGCCATTCTTAACGTACGATTCAAGCCGCTCGATGATCTCAGTCTGGCCAACGATATCAGCAAGCCTTCCTGGCCGGTATTTTTCTATCCATATTGTATTATTCTCATCCATGCGCCGCTTCACCCTTCAGTGACTAACTGTCTTCTTGCTTGTAAGTCTTTGTTTTTGTATTTGTATAAATACGCCTTAACCCACAATATCTACCGTAAAAAAAACAGAATTCCGCAGGTATTCGTATATGGTACCCCTTTAAAAGCCGGAAATCCCAGACCTGTTATCCGGATTGGACCCCGGATGAAAAAAAGAAAAAAAATGATCAGAATTATTTCTGGTCGAAGAACTGGTCCTGTGTCTTGCGCCGTCTGTAGAGATAGTACCCGATAATTCCAATCACCACAACGATCAGAACAATTGCCGCTATCAGGAGCAGGGTCGGGGTCTTTGACCATACGGGTGCCGGCCCTGATGGTGGGGTTGTGATGACCGGCGAACTCGTGGTCACTCGCGTTACCACTTGTACTGTCGGAGTCGGTGTTACCGTTGTGGCGCCGGAGTCTGAACCACTGTACATGGTGTTACCAGAAGGTTCAGCCCCCGATTTTCCAACATCCGCCCCAGGCAGAGTTGTCGGTACGGTGGTAGGTACGGTGGTTGGCACTTTCGTTGTTGCTTCGGGTGCCATGAAACCGCCTCCTCCACCGCCACCACCGCCTCCTCCACCGCCACCACCGCCTCCTCCACCGCCACCGCCTCCGGATGAGACAAAGGCTGCAACGAGGGTGTGTGATGCCGAGATATTGTCAAATGGATATGAATATACTCC
>CAIJED010000316.1 GCA_903819595.1 uncultured Methanomicrobiales archaeon
CCATTCGTGTTCTCCGGTGGTCAGGTAAAACGAAGTTTTTAAAATACTCAGGGGGACGATCACATTCATCTCTCCTTCCAGGATTAGACCAGAAAATAGGAATAACCGGCATTGTTTCTCCTTTAGAAAGGGAGTATCATCTTAAAAGGCCCGGCTGTTACCCTGTGACACGATACAGGTAATTTGAAAAATTTCGAAGATACCCGGAAAATAAGATTATCCGAAAAAATCAAGGAGGTTGGCTGCGGTGATAATTTTCCTGCTTTTGCAATAGTACGAATCCGGGACCAATCTACAAACCGCATCGTTTTGTTGTCCAGTCTTTGGTTGCTCCGCAACGCCTGCATTTGGCTGTTCCGTCGATCACGGATATACTATGGTTAGAATTGCATTTTTTTTTCTGAAACACCGAAGTAATGCCGGAGGTCCCGCATTTCCGACACATCAATTTTCCCATTACCGGAGAAATATCATGATTTTCTACGCAGGGGGTTTCAAATTCATTCGTAGTCCTGCCACATTTTTTACATACTGTTTTTCCCACCATGCCGGCAATCGTATGGGTGCCGTTGCAAGGGCCATCAAAGTCAGAATTCTGACCGCATGCAGAGCATAATGTCACCCCGTTGACCGATAGAAAGTTATGGTTCAATATTTTCACCCGGGTAGTAGTATCATTTGTTCAGGATAATAAGTGTCACATGAAATCTATCACAGGTCCGAATTTCCGTTGTAATTCTATGACCGTCCTGACACTCCGGAACATACAAGGAGGCATGAAAATGCAATCCCGTCATCCGAAACAAAACATGCTCCGCATGCCTGTTTTTTTTAAAGGTTCCCGGGAATAGCAACTTCCTGATGATTGATTCATTGGAAAATCCGGGGCGATCCAGGTGACTATTACTATCGGTCACAAAATTATCGGGCACCCGGTAAATTATATCCTCTGCTATCCAACCTTTTAGTGGAATAGGTACCATATGACCGATATTTGTGTTGACTGCTCAATTTGCGAAAGACGGGAACAATGCATCAATGTGACCTTGCTTCGATGTTCCGCCTGTGGGACCAAAGGGACGATCCAGAATATTTTTGATGAGTATGGCAATTTTGATCGGCTGGTTTTCTCAAAAGAAGTCGAGATCATTGAAGTAGAAGAACATAGTGTACCGATATGCAAAAAATGCAGGGCAATGATGGAACCGGACCAGGGTGAATGATAATATCCCGTTCCCGGAAAAAATACACTTTGAGACGAGTGTAAAACCTATTATTTTACTAAAACGGCGGAAAACAAGAGTACGCCCCGGCCGGGATTCGAACCCGGGTCAAAAGCTCCGGAGGCTTCTAGGATATCCACTACCCTACCGGGGCACAATACACCATTTTCCCTTCTTAATTGACGAAAATCATCACGGCATTATCGCAGAAGGCCGACTACATATTATCCATATAATTATAAATACACTTGCAAACCGGACGCTAATTTAAATTAGTTTTCCAATTGCAATACGAAAATTAAGAATACCGTTGTACAGCAGGAATTGAATTTTTTAGAAAATTCCGAAAAATTCTGCGATTAACAGATTGGATTTCTGACCGCAAAGAACTGCGATGCAGATACAGAAATCACTATGGACACAATACCATTGCGTTTCAATGTTTTTAAGGATATCGAACCGTCTCGCGGAAGAAAAATGTGACACAACCATCGTTGATTCGTCTTTCCTGTCAACTCCAAACGTAATCTAATCCGGATTACGTTCAAATGCCAATGAACCTGCATGTGTTCAAAAGGCTAACCCACAAACACAACAAAAATCCTCTTCGTTCATTCTTTTAAGCTTTTAATATTGCTTCATTCAATGGGCTTCATGAAAAACAAGAGAAAAAAAATCAGGTGATCCAGGTTGCACAAATGTTACAGGCTGGTTACATCGTATGATGAATGCCGGATATTATACAGGTGCCAGATCTTGCAGGCCCCTTCGTGGCTGACCATGCATGGCCCGACAGGTGTCCTCGGGGTACATACTTTTCCATATAATTTACAGTCTGCCGGCTCCGCAATACCCCTGAGTACCTTGTCACAGATGCAGGATGTATGCTTGGTGATATGCTTAAACTGAAGGTTAAACTTTTCCTTGGCATCATATCTTTCAAATTCGGATTTGAGCCGGAGTCCTGACTGCCTGATTACCGGGAACCCACGCCACTCGACATCTGACGGTTCGAATACCTGGTACATCAGGTCCTGTGCCTTCCGGTTCCCCTCATGGGTTACCGCTCTTGGGTAGGCATTATCAACGCGGTGCACACCCTCTTTTACCTGTTCCACAAGCATCAGGAGACCCAGCAGAATATCTTCTGCTTCAAAACCGGCCACCACCTGTGGGACCGGGAACTGTTCATATTCGTGGTACCCCATCACCGTGCAGACATGCCCGGGCAGTATAAAACCATGGAGTGCCGCTTCTCCCTGCTCAAGGAGCCACTTCATCGCAGGAGGGACAAGCCGGTGACAGGAGAGGATGGAGAAATTTTCCGGCGGCCTTGTGAGCAGTGTGGCCGCGACAGTGGGTGCCGTTGTCTCAAATCCGACTGAGATAAAGACCACTTCTTTGTCAGTCTTTTCTGCAATCTCCACGGCCTTATGGACCCCCTGGACCACTCTTACGTCCCCGTCCGATGATTCAAGGGATCCGGTTGAACCCGGGACCCTGAGAAGGTCGCCATATGTAGCAATAATGCAGCCTTTTTTCACGAGTTCAAGTGCGGCATCGATCTCACCCTGGGGCGTGATACAGACCGGACAACCGGGCCCCATGACAATCTTCAGTCGTTTTGGTAACACACTACGAAGCCCGGTACGGGCAATGGCCGCCTCATGAGTCCCGCAGATATGCATAAAGGTAAGATCGCGGTCCACCATCTGATGAAGCTTTTCAGTAATCTCCTTTCCAACCGCCATAATCCAAGAGATATTTGGGTGCAAATCTCATAAGAGTGCTGATCTTATGTCACTCATCGAATGGATGAAACATCTCCGGTGTTCAGTCGCGATCATCTCTATCTCATCAGCCAGGTCAAAAGCCCGGGCGCAACCAGAGGTAATGGAAACATCATCGACGATCTCACTATTCTTGTGTTGCATACGAAGATTACCGGATATCTGCTTTTTTTCAAGTGTGAGATTTCATTTCCTCTCTCTCGTACTGGTATGATATTTCCAAGTTTTATTCCAGTACATCCCTGCATCGCACCGAAGGGAAAAAATTTA
>CAIJED010000317.1 GCA_903819595.1 uncultured Methanomicrobiales archaeon
CCCACTGCCGAGGCCACAGGGCCTCGTCTTCGAGGTCTGCCCCTTCGGGTCCTTTTCTATGGCATGCAGTCGCTCCTCGGCACCTCGACCTCGCTTCGCTCGGTAACCGGGTGCCTTGTCGCTGGCGCCGGACAAGGATGCACCCACCCATATCCCGATTCCGTCGGCCCGTCGCAGGTGGCGCAAAGCGCCTCGGGCATAGAGAACCAACAAGTCAGAACGAAAAGCATGTTGTGGGGGCATATCAATGGCCCCCACTTCTTCAAACGGATCGAAATCTGTTTGAGGAAGTGGCGTTTACAGCTGCAGACAAGGAGGAATCGACGCAGTCTGGAGCGTCGTCGTTTCAACAATCAACAAATAAATTGAGGGCATGATGTGCAAATGAGGAGGCCCGGAGCCAGAGCGAAGCGAGCGAGGATACGACGAGTTTAACATGCTGCCCGATAACCGGGGTATAGCTTCCGACTCCGTGCGGGTCGAGAGTGCCCGCATCGGCTGATACAAACGTTAAAAAAAGCGTAAATAAAACGGTAATATGGATAGTTTAATGCCTTGCTAGTGCGTAAAAAAAATAAGATATTCACTTACTGGTTAACATGTACGACACCGGCAACGCGCATCATCCAGAAAAACAAAAAAAACAGCATTTTCACCAATATTTCTAAAAATCTCTTTTTTAAAGTGGAATTGAACTTTATGTCAGGAGTCCCTTCCCTCGCATCCAGACGCGGATTTGAACTTTTGCTTCTTTGGTTTTTAGAATCCCGGTTTGGGTTTAATAAATTACCCTTGTCAAATCACCGGGTAACCCTGACATTGTCTGTTCTATTACGATATACCACCCAATCCACACATATAATACTCAGTATAGCAGGTTATTTTGCGTGATATCCACGGGAATAGTCCGGGAAATGCTTATCGGCCCACCGGATTCCGGCATTATTTGCAGGTTGAATTTTTCATTCGCATAGAGTGGATACGGAGGGCAGGCAAGTATGGTAACAACTGTATCTCCACCATTGCGATCGTACGGGACAGGGGCCAGATTTTTATCAATGAATGACCACTGCCCTGCTGCAGGTGCAGATGGAGTAAAGTCGAGTTTGGAAGGAAGTACGTTGTTCGTACTCCAGGTAATACTCATCCTAGAATAGTCAATCGGAGATCCCTGGACTGCAGAACCAATACTAAATCGTATTTTTTCAATACCCGTTGTATCATTATTTGCTATGCCATATATTTCACCCTTGACGGCAATATTACCTGATACTTGTGCTATGGCGGTCTGAATGACTAGTTGGCTCTTTTGCGTGCTAAAAAATCCTGCGTCAAGCACTACATATGAAAATACCGCAGCGACGACAACGAATGCGATCAAGACCATCGCGGCCTCAAGACCTGTAAATGCGTGACAGTCCCGGTGCAATTTTGACATAACGTGATCCTAATCCTTACTCGAAAAACCTGATACAAATTGGATTTCTTATGCTCTCTAATATATTATCCGGAATATTCTCCTAGCCCCACGAATGCGATGATCTGGATACCCCCACATTTTTGACATGTTTTTTCTATCTTCTCTCTCCCCTGCGGTCTCATATTACCGGTCCTCATCCTGATTGTTAGTAACTATTTCAGTTTTACTACAAAATGGAATGTCCTGACAGGGATTGGTATCGGGGGTGACTCACGGGTGAGAATGAACACCGGTGACAAAACCTCCTTATTTAATAGAATGGTTTGTCATAACCTCCTGAATGAGAACAAACAGGCACCAATATTTTCTTGACCTTGCATACCGGTGTGCGCACCAGGGTACATGCATGCGGCGCAATTTTGGCGCCATCATTGTTGATGAGTATAATACGATCGTTTCCACCGGTTACACCGGGGCTCCCCGGAAACAACCGGACTGCACCGAACTGAATAACTGTTGGAGAAAGGACCATCATATTCCATCAGGTTCGAACTACGAAAGGTGCAGGAGTGTCCATGCTGAAATGAATGCGCTCCTCCAGGCAGGAAAACTTGCACGGGGATGCACGCTTTACCTGGCAGGTTATGATGTGGAAACCAAAGACCTTACCCGGATCTGGCCGTGTTTCCTCTGTTCGAAAATGATTGTTAATAGTGGAATAAAAAATGTTCTTATGCGGACCGGAATTGAAGAATTCAGTGAGATGGATCCGATGACACTCTACCAGATGCGGAGCAGGGAAGCACTCGGCGATGAGGTAAAATGAGCAAAACATGGTGAAAAAATATCGCAGGGAATTTTACCGCATTCGCCTTATATGATGTGGGTTCACCAGGAAAACCAAATAGTCTCTCTGGTGACAGGCCTGAAAGCCTGGATGCCTATGCGGGTTTTGTGTCCACCGGAATTTCGTCAGCATACTAATCAAATTCTTTTGCTTATGTTTCGTTCAGGATTTTCGCAAGGAGATGCCAGGATCCACTTCATCGCCCCGGGAATACAACCCAAAATTGTTGGTTGTCATTTCCTAGTGTAAATCCACCGGAATTTTATGCCGGAGGGTAGTCTCTTGGTGAATGGGTTACCTTTTTTTGGTCCCGGATAATGAACCGAGCATGCCCCTGATAATCTCACGCCCGATCTGGCTACCAATCACAACGGCTGCACCCTTTGCGGCAGCACTGATTATGTCACTTTGGCCTGATTGTTTTTCGGGTGAAGGAGATTTACGGGGGAGTTCCTTTGCTTTTTCCGGAATCCCTGGCGGTACTGCCTTCTCAGCCCTGGATTTTAATTGTTCATACGCAGATTCCCTGTCAACCATCGTCGCATACTGTGCCTGGAGTGGAGAATTCCTGATGACCACGTTACGTTCTTCCGGAGTGAGCGGGGCCATCCTGCTACGCGGGGGATAGATAAGCGCCCGTTCTACAATCATGGGTCTCCCCTGGGTATCCAGCATTGAAACGAGTGCTTCCCCGATCACCAGTTCCATAATAACACTGGCAGTATCAAACGCCGGGTTGACCCGTAGTGTCTGGGCGGCACCCTTTACGTTTTTCTGGTCCTTCGGAGTAAAAGCCCGGAGAGCGTGATGCATCCGGTTCCCAAGCTGTCCGAGTACCGCATCCGGGAGATCGAGGGGGTTTTGTGTGACAAAAAATACCCCAATCCCTTTTGAACGGACAAGTCTTACGACCTGGGTGATCCTTTCCTTCAGCAGCTCAGGCGTATCCTGGAAGAGTAAATGGGCTTCATCGAAAAAAAAGACCAGTTTGGGTTTCGGCAAGTCCCCGACCTCGGGAAATTTTTCAAACAACTCAGACAGGAGCCAGAGCAGGAGGGTGGCATAAATTTTCGGTGACTGCATCAATTTATCGGCCGCCAGGATATTGACCATCCCCCGGCCGGAGAGATCAGTCCTGACAAAGTCCATAATGTTCAACGCGGGTTCACCAAAAAAGCGGTCACCACCCTGCTGTTCAAGGGTCAGCAGGCTCCGCTGAATGGCACCGATACTCGCGGTGGAAATATTACCGTACTCGGTCCGGAGATCTTTTGCATGATCGCCGCAGTACTGCGAGATCGACCTGAGATCCTTTAAATCCAGCAGTAACAAGCCCTTATCATCCGCAACTTTAAACAGCAGGGTCAATACATCAGCCTGGATATCACTGAGGTCCAGGATTCGGGCCAGCAGAAGTGGACCCATTTCTGATACCGTCGTCCGGACGGGATGTCCGAGCTCTCCATACACATCCCAGAACGTAACCGGGTATCCTTCATATGAAAAACCAGGTATACCCACCTCGGTTGCGCGTTCTGTGACCTTCGGATTATCTCCCCCTGCCATCACCATGCCGGAAAGGTCCCCCTTTATATCTGCCATAAAGACAGGGACTCCCATGCGGCTGAAATTTTCCGCAAGTACCCGCAGGGTAACAGTTTTTCCCGTACCGGTGGCCCCGGCTACCAGTCCGTGACGGTTCGCCATTCCTGGTAACAAATATACAATTTCCTGCCCTTTCGCAATTGGAACGGGTGACGTAGTATCAGTCATCTCAACCAATCTGGACTATTTATGTCCGGAAGCATATGGTTCATTCGATCCGTTTTTTTGTCACACATTTCCTCATCAGGACACAACGAAAACAAAAACAGGCAAAGAAGGAAATTCAGGGGCAGCCCGGCGATCGACTATTCTTTCATTCGCGGCACCCGGTTTTCATCGTACGGTCATTGGAAATTATAGTCTCACTTCCTATACCGGATAACACCTCTACGGAATTAGTGAAAAATGAATGATGCAGATGCGAACCTCCCGGTCATAATGGTCATGGCTGGAAGAGCCATCGGGGAGGTATATCTAAAAACGCTGATTCAGAGGCTTTTTATCGGGGGTATCCCCTTCCGGAACGTCGATCACGTGGCGACAGGTACTCCCTCACTCGA
The DNA here is from genome assembly GCA_903819595.1 of uncultured Methanomicrobiales archaeon. Classification (GTDB taxonomy): domain Archaea; phylum Halobacteriota; class Methanomicrobia; order Methanomicrobiales; family Methanospirillaceae; genus CAIKOD01. Next base: position 4,433 of record CAIJED010000317.1, read on the forward strand.
AACAATCGCGAAAGAATGGCGACCTTTCATCAGATCAGAAAAAGATGTGCCCATCAATACCGGTTGCCCTGATCTGGTTCACCACTCGATCGACTTGGGGTCACCCGGCATCTCCCGGTTATTATTGGCACAAAACAGGAGAGAATGTTGAAGATTACCGGTATTCGGCCACCTGATAGCGCTTTCATCACGGCTGATCTGGTCAATCATTTGGACCATGGACAGGAAGGGGATCAATTCATGAACTGAAATTTCTGTTAGGGAAGGATATATTCCTACAGAGGATCAGATGTTCCTGGAATTCTGCCCGGTGTGCCGGCATTTCAGAACACTCCGTTTTTCCTGCCCAGGAACCGGTATTTTTTTACATAACAGAACCTGATACCAGTTTCATATTTTCCACAATGCAAGGATAATATAACTATTTTTATGTGCAA
>CAIJED010000318.1 GCA_903819595.1 uncultured Methanomicrobiales archaeon
CGACCAGTTCCTTGGAAAGAAGCTCTGGGAGATTGGGCTGTTCAAAGACATCGTTGCCAACAAAGAAAACTTTGAAGAGTTACAGCGCAAGGAATACGTGCGGTACGAAGATATGCCAATCGAAACCGCGGATGGGCAACGAATCGCTGTCGAGTTCCTCAGTAACGTCTACACGGTGAACAACAAGAAGGTCATACAGTGTAACATCCGGGACATTTCGGTGCGAAAGAAGCTAGAAGAGGATCTCGTTGTCAAAGCCGCAGAACTAGCCCGGTCCAACGTAGAACTTCAGCAGTTTGCCTATATCGCTTCGCATGACCTTCAGGAACCACTCAGGGCAATATCTGGATTTACTGAACTCTTAGTAAAACGCTATCATGGAAAAATCGACGAAAAGGCGGACACGTATATTGACTTCATTACCGAAGGAACCACGCGGATGCAGCAGATGATCCAGGACCTTTTATCCTATTCCCGTGTCCAGACACAGGTACACGAATTTGTATCGATTGACAGTAATACATCGCTTGACCTGGCGCTCAGTGATCTCCAGGTGGCCACCAAAGAACACAATGCGGTCATTACAAACGATCCGCTCCCTTCAATTTTTGCTGATCAGGAACAGATCACCAAAATGTTCCAGAACCTGATCGGCAATGCAATCAAATTCCACAAGCCCGACGTTGTCCCGAATATTCATATATCTTCAAAACAAGACGGGAACAACTGGATCTTTTCCGTTTCTGATAACGGAATTGGTATCGATCAAGAGTATGCAGATCGAATTTTTAAGATTTTCCAGCGCCTGCATACGCGGGGCGAATACCCTGGGACCGGGATAGGTCTTGCAATCTGTAAAAGAATTGCAGAACAACACGGCGGTACTATCTGGATCGAGTCTGTTCCCGGTTCAGGATCAACGTTTTATTTCACCATCCCAAAGAGAACGAAGGAGACGAACCATGAATGAGAATGAACAAATATTAAAGTGGTCCCGACCGGTCGAAATCCTGCTGGTCGACGACAATCCCGCTGATGTCGCTCTTACGCAAGAGGCGTTTTTGGACAACAAACTCTGCAACAACTTACATATAGTGCATGATGGTGTGGAGGCGATGGATTTTCTCCGCAAGAGGGGTCATTATACCTTAGTTCCGACACCGGATATCATCTTGCTCGACCTTAATATGCCCAGAAAAGACGGGCGTGAAGTCCTTGCAGAGATCAAGGCGGATGATGAACTGAAGTATATCCCTGTTGTCATCATGACTGTTTCAAAGGATGACAAGGATATCCTCGAATCATACCGGCTCCATGCGAATTGCTACATAAGAAAACCCGTAAAATTTACGGAATTCGTAGAGGTGGTGAAATCACTTGAGAACTTCTGGTTCTCGGTTGTAACACTCCCGTCAAAATAATAGGCACATATCATGACGATTCTTCTGGTTGAGGACAATCCCGCTGATGTGGTGATGATACGTGAGCTGCTGTCTGATCAGAAAGGATCGCCTTTTGATATCGTTTGTGCCGACCGGTTCTCGGCTGCGAAACCGTACTTTTCCGATGCTGGAATCGATATTATTCTCCTTGACCTTGGACTGCCTGACAGCCAGGGACTGGACACGCTCCGCCGGGTAAGAGAACATGCTGGGGAAGTACCGATCGTGGTATTGACCATGCTTGACAATGAAGAAACCGGTCTGGTTGCACTCAAAGAGGGTGCACAGGACTATCTTGTCAAAGGTCAGATGAATGGCCCGTTAATTGTCCGTTCCCTGCGCTATGCTATTGAACGGGGCAGGATAGAAAAAGAACTGAAAAAACACCACGACTATCTTGAAGAACTGGTCACCGACCGAACAACACAACTCGCTGAGGTAAACAAGGAACTCCGGCAGCAGTATTCGGTGCTAGCAAAAAAGGATGAAGTAATTCAGGTACTCAACCGGAACCTTGAGGAACGTGTGGAGGAACGGACAAGAGAACTCCAGAAATCTAACAAGGAACTGAAAAATGCCAAGGAAGAGCTGCATAAACAGCTCGATGACCTGGCGGAGCGGGACAAACTGCTGGCCGAGAGCGAGGAGCGGTTCCGCATCAGTGCCCAGTGTGTCAGTGATGTGATCTGGGACTGGAATATTTCAGATGGCCAGGTGGAATGGTATGGCCAGATCGATGCGATGCTGGGCTATACCCCGGGTGAATTTCCCCGTACCCAGGATGCGTGGGAAAAGATTATCCACCCTGATGACCGGGATCGGGTCATGTCGATGCGGGACAGGCATGTAAAGACGCAGACCCCCTATGCAGCGGAGTACCGGGTGATTCGCAAAGATGGGAAGATCCACTACTGGGCTGATAAGGGCACTGCCATGCTGGACGAAAAAGGAAGAACATACCGGATGGTAGGCTCCTGTAGTGACATTACCAAGAGCAAACTGGCAGAAGAAGCGCTGCACCAGAAAAACCAAGAGCTGGACGGGTACTTTACCAACACGCTCGACCTGCTCTGTATTGCGGATGCAGACGGGCATTTCCGGCGCCTGAACCGGGAGTGGGAATCGTCTCTTGGGTACACCCCTGCCGAACTGGAGGGAAAATGGTTCCTTGATTTTGTCCATCCGGACGATATGGAGGCATCTCTTAATGCAATGGCAGAATTGCGTGCAGGTAAATTAGTCCTGCAATTTTCGAACCGCTATCGACACAGGGACGGGTCATACCGCTGGATCGAGTGGCGCTTGTTTCCCGCAGGTGACCTCTTCTATGCGTCAGCACGGGATATCACGGAACGCAAGAAGATGACAGATCTGATCGAAGAGTCCCTTGCTGAAAAAGAGACCCTGCTTCGCGAGATTCATCACCGGGTCAAGAACAACCTTCAGCTGATATCCGGTCTGCTGGATATGACCAGGATGCGTTCTTCTGATGAGTCCACAAAGAGCATACTGACTGATATCATGCTCAAAATACAGACCATGGCACAGATCCATACCCGGCTCTACGAAAGTAAACATATTGGGAAAATCAGTATAACAGATCAGTGCAGGGACCAGGTAACAGCATTATCAAATATCTATTCTCATAAGGGGCACGAGATCAGTTGCGAGATTAATCCGGAGGAAGTATGTCTTCCGGTAGACCAGGCCCTGCCCTGCGCACTTGTGGTAAACGAAATTCTCTCAAACGCATATAAACATGCCTTCAAAGGGCGGAAACAAGGAAAAATTGTGATTTCTGCGTACGAGGAGAACGGCCGGATCAGGATCATGGTTCGTGATAATGGAATCGGTTTGCCTGATGATTTCGATATCAACCGCTCAAACAGCCTTGGACTCAAACTGATCAGGACACTTGTGCAGCACCAGTTGAAGGGAACATTAGCGGTTAAGTGCCGGAATGGTACTGAGATTAGTATGGAATTTCCAGTTATTACAGTGGGGATGCAAAAATAATGTCGAAGATACTTGTTGTTGATGATGAAGCGATCATCACGATGCAGCTGGAAGAACGCCTGAGCGCGATGGGATATACCGTTGCTGGCATGGCAGCCTCCGGTGAAGATGCGGTCGATAAGGCACGGCGATTCCGGCCTGACCTTGTGCTGATGGATATCGTGATGCCAGGTAAGATGAATGGCATTGAAGCAGCGAAAATCGTGACGCAGGAACTGGATATTCCTGTAGTTTTTGTCACCTCGTATGCTGACGACAGCATTATTGAAAAAGCAAAAGGTGTCCGGCCTTACGGCTATATCGTAAAACCCTTCAATGAACTTGAAATCAAAGCAGCAATTGAAGTGGCACTGTTCCGGAAAGCAGCAGAGCAAGAAGAGGAAAAACTAATAAAAGCCGAACGAGAAAAAATTTCGTCAGGTATTCAGGGTGACCGGCTGGCACAGGACGGTCTCGCCTATCTCGATTTACCGGAAGTAAAAACAGTCCTGTTAAAAGATATTTTCACTGATATCGTACTGTTCCTGTATACTGACGAGGTCATAAAAGAACCAATATTTAAATTTGCATTGGAAGAGGGTTTAAAAAAGGGAGGCCGCAATATTTTTGCTTATTTCTATTCAGTGCTCCCAAAATACTTCACAAAAGAGATCCTGAAAGATGAACTTTTCACGTACCGAATTAAAAGAAAGGGAGTATTTTCCCTGTTGCCCATCCTGGAAAAATGCACTGATTCCCTGCAGAGCGGAGATCACTGGACTTCTCTGCAGATCATTCTCGATTTTTCTGAAACAGAAGATTTTGATGATATTCTGGCTATCAGGAAATTAATCCTTTTAAAAAAAGAGGATGGTATTCCCGTTTCCGGAATTATTGCCCTGAATATCGGAAAAATCGATCATACACTGATCAAAATCCTGGCCGAGAGTATTCCCAAAATAATCGTTTCAACAGGAAAGGAAACGACGCTTTCGTTTGCCCATCATACATTTTCAGCTGGATCTGTCTCCGTTGTTCCCCAGTCAACCATTGATGAAGTCGTTAAAAAGTCACTGGAACCGGTGGTTCTTTCTCTTCTTGATAAACCAATTTCAGGTTATGATATCGTTCACGAGATCCACAGCAGATATAAGGTCCTCGTCCCACAGGCACGGGTTTATACTCTCCTCCATGAACTTATGGAAACCGGGCACCTCGAGATTAAGGTTTCAGGGAAATCCAAATTGTATTGTACTACGGAAATTGGAAAAAAACACATCAGCCAGAAACTCCTTGATTACAAGCAGGTCTTCCAACATATCATTGGAAACCGAAGTGAAATGAACCCGGAATAATAATGATAGGAAATGATCGAGTGGGATATCTCCAAATCGCAATTGATTCGAAAAAGTTGGTGTCCTGCTCATTTCCTGATGACAGATTCTTTCCTTATCCTTCTTGAACGGTCATTCACCGCCCCTTTCAAAAAAAACATCTGTGATGTGCGCATCAGGCCCATCGAATTAAAATTGTAAAAATTTCATTAGGAAAACAGATAATCTTGGAAAAATCAGCCTGGGAGAAAATGGAGGAGGACCACCGGTATCGTGAAATTGATGGTATTAGGGGATTAAAAGGCAAAGATCCCTTGGCAGTAACTAGTCCGTAGATGGTAACCCTGTGCCGAACGGCTGGGCTCGAAGGGATATTCACGAACCTTCCTGCTTGGTCTGTCCCGGGTATCGAACTTGAGCCTGGCACATAGGTAAGTATGGAACCGGTTTTGGTAGTATTCTCGCTATAGACCATTAGGGTAAAAAAATATCCTATCGTAAACTAGGAAACATTTAGGGAACGGTAGGATTGCCGAACCTGGTGCAGTCCGGGTCTTCACTCCTTGCCAGAACACGTACAGGTTCATTATAAAAAAAATGCAAACACGATTATTCAAAATTTTCAACTCCGGATCATGGTTATATCGATACCCACCGTTTAGTGATTTGCTTCTGGTATGTATTCATCACCAGACGAAATTACCGGATAATGCCTCTATCACATCTAATACATGTCATCGGGATCATTCATCGGTAGTGTCAGAAGTTGACTGTAAAATTGGAAACCTGCACTCTCTAATCGTTTCATGACATGGTAGGTACGGAATTTTCGCGACTCCTTGCATTTTTTGTGAAATCCAACAACACTTAATAACCTGCAATTCGTTTCATCATATGTATAACCAGAGATTAGACTGGCACCTCATTAGCAAATGACATAGTTTCAGGCCAATTTCTCCCGTTTCCGGTAGATTCAACGCACTGGAAGGGAGGACGCTCCTGAATGATACCGGTAGGAATGACCTTGCGGGATCATTTTTTTTTAAATGTCCCGTGTCAGTAGCATGAAGGAGAAGCAGATGCCAAAACAAAAAAAAATCAACGAGAGCGATAAAACCAAAGTCATCAGAGAAAAAAAAGTCCCGCTTGCCCACGTAACCGTACCGGTTATGCGTTATACCATTATTGGGATCATGATGCAGAAGGGGATCTGGTGATTAATAACTGGTGTTCTACCATGACAGATATAATCCATGCCCTCTACGTTGATGACGAACAAGATCTGCTCGAAATTGGCAAGCTGTACCTTGAGGCAGGGGGGAAGTTTGCTATTGACACGGTCACTTCCGCTCATGAAGGACTTGAAAAATTGAAAACAGAGCCGTATGACGTCATTATATCAGATTATCAGATGCCTGATATGGACGGAATAGCCTTTTTAAAAAAAGTACGGCGGTCCAAAAAAAATATCCCGTTTATCATCTTCACCGGAAAAGGCAGGGAAGAAATTGCGATAGAAGCGTTCGAGAACGGTGCTGATTTTTATCTCCAGAAAGGCGGCGAGCCAAAGTCGCAGTTTGCCGATCTTTCGAATAAGATAAGGAAAGCGGTTGAGCATCGCCGGGCTGATATTCAGGTAACCTCACTTAACAGGCTCTACGGTGTGCTATCCGCCAGCAACAAGGCAATCGTGCGTATCCACCATAAACCGGAACTGCTGGAAGAAATCTGCAGGATTATTGTTGATATCGGCGGCTTTCGGATGGCGTGGGCTGGAATGGCAAACCCGGAAAAGCATTTCATCGAACCTTTTGCGGCGTCCGGATATATTGATGGGTACCTGGACTCGATCGCAATATCGACGGATGATGTTTTCCAAGGGCGGGGCCCTACAGGTACAGCATATCGGGAGAAAACATACAATATCTGTAACGATGTCGCGAACGATCTAAATATGGCACCGTGGCGTGAGGAAGCGCTAAAACGAGGTTACCGTTCAGTTGCAGCTTTTCCCATCGCACCTGATACCAGGAATTCGGGGGTTATAACCGTTTATGCGTCTGAACCAGGATCTTTTACGCCCCAGATTATCAGGCTTCTTGATGAACAGTCCGAGGACGTCACGTTCGCATTCGTCACCCTTGATTACGAAGAGCAACGTATATCGGCCGAAAATGACTTAAAACAGTCTGAACTTAAGTACCGCCGCCTGTTTGAAACGGCACAGGACGCGATCCTAATCCTTGACGGGGATAACGGGAAGGTTATGGATGCAAATAAATTCATCCTTGATATGCTCGGGTACCCGCTGGAGTACTTTATCGGTATGCAACTTTGGGAACTCGGGTTCATGAGGGATAGGGCCATCGCCCAGAAGGCATTCAACGAGTTAAAAACGACCGGTTATATTAGGTACGATGACATCCCGCTCGAAAGAATAGACGGGCGAAGCATGAACGTCGAATTCATCAGTAATGTCTACCTTGTGGGCGATAAGAGGATTATTCAGTGCAATATCAGGGATAACACCGAACGACAGCTGAACGATAAACGCCAGGCTCTCACTCTAGCCCTTCTTCAGGTCCTCAACCGTTTTTCGTATGAGGAAGATAGTATCCGGAAAATCCTTCATGTTATCAGGGAATCTATCGGGATCGAGGCAATTGGGATCCGGCTGAAAAACGGGGAAGACTATCCTTATCCTGAAACAAGCGGATTTCCTGATCCCTTTGTAGAATCTGGACAATCCCTGTGCGGACATGATAATGCAGGGGATCTCAGGCGAGATGAACAGGGTCAGGTAACACTTGAATGCATATGCGGGAGTATCATCAGCGGCCGTACGGATACCCGGTACCAGTTCTTCACAAAAGGGGGCAGTTTCTGGTCAAACGGGACAACCGATCTCCTCGCATCAACTACCGAACAGGAACGACAGGTAACAACAAGGAACCGGTGTAATGGCGAAGGGTATGGATCGGTTGCATTGATTCCGCTGCGTTCGCATGAAAAAACTATCGGTTTGATCCAGTTAAACGACCGCAGAAAAAATATGTTTTCTCTCGAAATGATCCAGTTCTTCGAGGGGCTGGGAAATACTATTGGCATTGCCCTGGAACGCAAATATGTTGAGCTGGAACTAGTATCTGCTGTTGAGCATATAAAAGAGGTGCATAAACTTGCACATATCGGGACATGGGACTGGGACATGGAAACCGACACGGTCACCTGGTCAGATGAATTATTCAAAATCGCCGGGAGAGACCCCTCACAACCTGCCCCCACCTATGCCGAACACCCACAGGTTTATACACCCGACAGTTGGGACCGGCTGAGTGGTGCTGTTTCGAAAGCACGCAGCACCGGGGAACCATATAACCTTGAACTGAAACTGGTTCGTCCGGATGGCTGCATACGAGTGGTCAATGCATTCGGGACAGTAAAGCAGGATGGTCAAGATAAAGTCGTCGGGCTTCATGGGACCGTCCAGGACATAACCGACCAGAAAATGGCACAAGAGGCATTAATGGCCTCCGAACTTCGTTACCGTCGCCTGTTTGAAACTGCACAGGACGCGATCCTGATCCTTGACGGGACTACCGGCGAAGTCATTGATGCAAATAGATTCATCATCGATATGCTGGGATACCCGCTGGAATACTTTGTCGGCAAATACCTCTGGGAACTCGGGTTCATAAAGGATAAATCCCTCGCTGAAAAAGCATTCACCGAGCTGAAAACGAACGGCTACATCCGGTATGAAGACATCCCGCTGGAGACAAAAGATGGGCGGAGTATGAACGTAGAATCCATCAGCAACGTCTACCTTGTCGGTGGAAAAAGGATTATCCAGTGCGATATCAGGGACAACAATGAAAAAAAAGTGTTCCAGGAGGCAGTGCAGGCATCCGAAACCAGGTACCGCCGCCTCTTTGAAACGACACAAGACGGTATATTAATCCTTGATGAAGCGAAGGGAACAATCATCGATGCCAATAAATTCATCATCGATATGCTGGGATACCCGCTGGAATACTTTTTAGGTAAACATCTCTGGGAGCTCGGGTTCATCAAGGACAAGTCAATTGCACAGAATGCATTCAGTGAGCTGAAAGCGAACAATTACATCCGGTATGAAGATATCCCACTGGAGACGAAAGACGGGGTGAGCATGAATGTCGAGTTCATCAGCAATGTCTACCTTGTCGGTGGGAAGAGGATTATCCAGTCTAATATAAGGGATATAACAGCAAGGAAACGTGCAGAAGGAGCGCTTGGACTTACCACCAGGAAACTTCACCTGCTCTCCAGTATCACCCGGCACGACATCAACAACCAGCTCACAGTCCAGATGGGATATCTCGAACTGCTCCAGAGCAGCAGGCTCGATCCCTCGCAGAGTGAGTATTTCCAGAAGGTTACCAATGCGGCTGAACGGATCTCCACTATGCTCCGGTTCACCAAGGAATACGAGAATATCGGGGTTACGGCGGCAGTCTGGCAGGATTGCCACACCCTCGTCGATATTGCAACAAAGGAAGCACCGCTTGGGCAGGTCATGGTAATAAACGATCTCCCCGCTGGTGCAGAGGTATTCGCCGACCCACTGATTGTCAAGGTCTTTTACAACCTGATAGATAATGCCGTACGGTATGGCGGGAAAATTACAACAATCCGGATATTTTTCAGCGAGCACAATGACGACAGGGCCATCGTGTGCGAGGACAATGGCGTTGGCATACCGGCAGAAGAGAAAGAGAAAATATTCGAATGGGGGTTTGGGAAGAACACTGGTATGGGTTTAATCCTTGCCCGGGAGATCCTCTCGATCACCGGCATCACGATCAGGGAGACCGGTGATCCAGGCAAGGGTGCCAGGTTCGAGATGACGGTACCGGGTGTAGCCTTGCGGATGACTGGTGATGATATATCATGACAAATGCAATCCGGGGGCATCAGGTTGAAGAAAAACCAGGTCTCCCCGCTGAAAATAACCTTGAAGAATCAGAACTCCGGTACCGCCGGCTCTTTGAAACGGCACAGGACGCGATCCTGATCCTCGACGGGGATACCGGTGAAATTATCGATGCAAATGCATTCCTGCACGATATGCTTGGATACCCGCGGAAGTATTATATCGGGAGGTATCTCTGGGAACTCGGGTTTATCAAGGACAAATCCATTGCCCAACAGACTTTCACCGAGTTGAAAACAAACGGTTATATCCGGTACGAAGACATCCCGCTAGCGACAAAAGTCGGGAGGAGTATTAACGTCGATTTTTTAAGCAATGCCTATCTTGTCGGGGAGAAAAAGATAATCCAGTGCACCCTCAGGGATATCACCAACCGGAAAGTAGTCCAGAAGGCATTGCAGGCATCAGAGGCCCGGTACCGTCATCTCTTTGAAAATGTAACCGACGCGATCCTTATTATTGACGGGGATACCAGTAAAATAATCGATGCAAATACCTTCGTTCTTGATATGCTCGGATACCCGAGGGAGTATTTTATCGATAAACATCTCTGGGAACTTGATTGTATCGGGAACCCGTCTATTGCCCGGAGAGCTTTCACCGAACTGAAAACAAAGGATAGTATCAGGTATGAAAACCTGCCGCTGGAGACAAAAGATGGGCAGCGTCTGAATGCCGAGTTTGTCAGCCATGTCTACCTAATGGGTGATAAAAAGATCATTCATTCGAATATCAGGGATATCCCCGGGCAAAAACTTGCACAGGAGGAACGGGCACGTCTTGCGGCTATCGTTGAGTTCTCGGATGATTGCGATCATCAGTAAAACTCTTGACGGTGTTATGACGAGCTGGAACGCTGCTGCCGAACGGCTGGGCTCGAAGGGATATTCACGAACCTTCCTGCTTGGGCTGTCCCGGGTATCGAACTCGAGCCTGGCACATAGGTGAGTGTGGAACCGGTTTTGGTAGTATTCTCGCTATAGACTATTTTGATCATAACACTCTTATCTCGTCAATAAGGAAACAGTTAGTCAACCGGCAGAAAGGACGGAACTAGTGCTATGCGGTTCCGCACTCCTTGGCAGAACACATGTCAGGATCATTATAAAAAATGCAACATGATTATTCAAAATTTGCAATACCGGATCAGGGTTATATCTATATCCGCCGTCTAGTGATTTACTTCTGGTATGAATTCATCACCAGACGAAATTACTGGATAATGCCTCGATTACATCTAATACATGTCATCGGGATCATTCATCCGGGAAAAAGATGGAATTTGTGAATATAATGAAAATATTTCAGGGAAACTGTGGTGTTTTAAATGGTTGATATATCTTCGCGAGACGAGGAAGATGCCCGGGAACGGGAAATAGAACAGGAAAAGGGACGATCGCAGGAGCAGGAAAAGTTACGGAATAGTGAACTGGCTCAGGAAAAGGGACGGAAACAGGAACAAGATAAGGTGCGGGAGCATGAACTAGCCCAGGAAAAGGGACGAAGACAGGGAGCGGAAGAAGAACGTTCACGACAAAAGGGAAAGAATGGTATGAAAACAGGAACAATGGCCGCAATCGGCCTTATTGTCATCGTCCTCGTTGTAGCGTTGGCTGCCTTTCTGACACTAAGTACATCAGTTACGAGTGCACAACCAGGTGGTGCGCTACCCTACACTACTATGTACGGTGTTACGTTCCCCGAAGGCCAGACAATAACAATTGGGAACTCGCAAATCAGTGTGCTATCGTACCAGGGCGAGTTAATTTCTGATATTGATGGTGACCGCCAGAAACTGCTGGTGGGAGAGGACAGGACAATAACAGAACGTCGGGCCGTAGCCACAACACTCGGTGCAGTCAAGCTGATGGATACCAACTTCGTAATCAATCTGAAGTATAAAGGCAACCGGGATAACCAGGCATACTTTGATATGGCGGTGCATACCTCAAAACAGGTACCGGATATGCTTATCCAGAAACTACTTCCACGCGAGATTAATGCGCAGCCGATGTGAATCGGGAATGAGCACACGGGCAGATACCATACCATTCACCAATGTGTGGCACCTTGCCCTGAAAATCACCGGATAGAATGGAATGCTTCTGTATGGAGTATACAAATGGGGGGAATAACGATGGATCTCCCAACCGTTCACAACTGGTAAGTGCTAGCACCTATGAAGGTAATCATGTCTGGAGGGTTTGACCTGGACAGAAGGGACCCTCAACATTTTCTAGGCTGGTGGAGGATGATTACCATTTTTTTAAGTCAAACTACGTCGAGGGATCCCACAGCAAGCTGCAGGGTATACGAATAAAATAAATTGGACTCTTTTCCGGTCAAAAGGCTTTTTTAAAACATACATAAATGGTATGGTTACACCCAAACCTCTAAAATCGACGCACCAAATCCTATTTTGTGGGGCCACATTGTCGATATCCTCCTTGCCGATGCAGAGGATATGGTATTGCAAGGATACCAACGACTCCTGAAAGAGACAGGTCAGAGACACAAGGGCGAGGTACTTTGATCAGGTCCTGTAGAAATGATTCCGTGATTGATATCTATTGGGTATGCAATCGAGCTGATTCCAAATGAGATGAGCACAGTGGGAATGAAAAGGGATTACAACTATGTGTACACGTTTGGAACATTCGAAAGACGAAGTTCCCTGTATTGAAAATGATATCCGGTAATAAAAGTTCAGGAAAAAGAAATATTGGTGTAGTATTGGTGGTTGCCAGACCTAATAATTTAATCCGGACTGGTAATCCAGGTTGTCCGTGAAGGCTGTGATCAGACCACTCGCCCCAGACTGGTGGGAGAAGACCAAGTCAGATGCTTTCTGTGTGTTGTTCCCCCTGCCTTGCTCAAGGTGCTCGTTCATGAACGAGGAGGCAGAACCGATCGCTGGTAGGTATGTCCCTGTGCCTGTCGGTATTCCGTGCAGGTCGATGTTGTAGTTCAGACCCACCGGAGTGTTCGGGTTCGCTGAAACTGTACGGGACTGAGCTGTTGTCGAGACAGAACCCCGGAAGAGGTCGAGCGAGCTCCCTGCTTGAACAGTGTTGTGGAAAGCGGGCCAGGTTGACGAGCTGCTTGGCAGACCCATCGTTTCAATCCCTATTGACTCATCTGAAACCAGTTGCCCGTTCCCGGTTGGACTGGTAGTGCCGTCAAAGGTGATGATCCTGCTGGTGTCGACGTTATTCTGGCCGAGGTTCATATTTCCTGTGTTCAGATTGAAGTTCTTTATGTAGGTCGTGCTGCCACCAGTTGTATGTGTATTCTCAGAGTACGTTGTCGAAGCCTGTGCTTCCCCTGGGACTAGTACTCCATCAAGTGCTCCGCTCGAGATTGTCCAGACGAGCGAGTCCACTTGTGACATATCACCGTTGATGGTGGTTGTCCGGGCCATTACACTGCCCCCTGCGGTAAGGACAAGTGTGAATGCCACAAGAACGATCATAAATAATTTTGTAGGTTTCATAATATCTCCTGGCTGCCATGTTGTTGCAGCACATACAACAGTATCTATCACATTGAGAATATCAAGGTATATATACGCACAGATGATTTGTTCCTGGAAATACCTGTAGTATCAGATGCTGGAAGATGAACCAGAAAATAGAGATGCATCGCGCGATTGAACGAATTAGGTAATATTTCACCCTATTATGAGTTTGATGGCGTAATGTGGCCCCGATTTCTTTGGTGAAAGTGCATAACTTTTTGCCTGTATATAATTCATGCTGTGGAAGTTTTAGGAGCTAGCTACCATGGACATATCCATGGAGTGGATACAGAGAACAAAGATGTTGGAAACGTATGATGTAGAGAATTCTGGCTAAAGTTCTGGAAAAGGATAAACAATGGAAGAGGTTCTACAAAGATTGGAATAATTGGTGACAAAATGAACAACCCGGTTATCACCATTCGCATATCACACAAAATGGAGGTATTTTCCAGGATATGAGAAATTCTTCACTTTCGGAAGATATGTGTTAAACGTGTTCTCCGGATTGAATTCTACCAAAATATTTCTCGAGATAACTTGATATATAAGGCGTCACCAGTGGGATAATTATCGGCAATATTTCCTGCATGAAATCAGGGCCTCTCGTTTCCTCTTGTATGGTGACGCGTATTTTCTGTGCTTTTTGGACAGAAGCGCGAGATGTCATCATTTTGATAAGACCATACCCTGCTGCCCCGGCACCAACGGCGGTAGCCGTTGATTCATACGGGTGCTCGCTTACCGTCTGACCAAAGGATCGATACGCCCGGGAGGGTACCAGAATAACAGACTTTTTCAGCTGGTCATACGATTTAGCAATCAATGCTTCGGTAAGGAGGAGATCTTCTTCTGTAACACACCTACGATTTTTCATTGTTCATCGCCTCCATTACAATCGGTGTTTTCAGGACGATTTTGTTCGATAAGAGCAGGTGCCCGATAATAACACCCATTCCAAATATTATGGCTCCAGTAATAAGCAATGCAGTCCAGAGAGGTAGGTATGTAGCCATAAACAGAATTACACCCACCACGAGGGCAGCAGTGCCAGCTGCCAATAATGTAACAATGACCGACAGGTACATGATCCGTTTAAGTAAAAAGTCGACAGGTTCGAACACATAATGCTGCAGAAACAAGTCCGTTTTCTGCTGCATATAGAGATCGATGTACTTGATTGTCCTGACGAACTCTGATTCAATTGATTGTTCTTCCATACCGGCAGCCGTATTCATACGATCCCCTTTAGTCACGTGATTTGAAGATGAACATGCCGATGAGGACACCTAAACCTGCTGCGACCAGGACCGATGGAATAGGGTGATCGATGATCATGTGCTCTACAGGTTCTACACTCTTATGGTAACCTGCTGCTACATTCTGGCACCTGGCGCCAACATCTGCCTTGAACTGGTTTAC
>CAIJED010000319.1 GCA_903819595.1 uncultured Methanomicrobiales archaeon
GAATTAAAATATCTCCGGATGGAGAAAATATTTTAAAATTTTTACCGAAATAATTTATCAAATTTTCTACCTTCACTATATAACGAATGATGAATGATCGATGAAATCGCGGATGTAGGGATTGGGGGGATTATAACAGGTTCGTGGTGGGTTTAAGGTGATTTTCCACGGGAAGAAATCATCCATTCGATGAGGATGCATGGGTTCTTCATGCACCTTAACTCCACAATAATTCCCTCTCGGCGGACTAAATCTCATATTTGTTCGCTCTCATTAACCTTATTTTTCCAATCCCGCTCCATACCATTTCTGAATCAGACACCCGCCAAAAAATCTTTCAAATCTTTAATCTCACCCTCTGCGTCCTCATTCCGAGGACAGGAGAGAAAAAACATGGCAGATTTCGTTCAGAGCGCAAACGTCAAGAGCTCGGTCCGTACTCTTACGACCAAGATTGTGGACGTTGCCATGTTGAACACCCGTGTCCTGGGTGTCATCGATACCAACGCATTCCAGTGTGGACCACAATGTCGCCGGCGTAACTCATCCCGGTGTCAGCCGTAGCACACAGTCACTCGGCATCCGTGTGGTCTACGAGAACCCCACGACCCTGAAGAATATGGGTACTGCAACGGCAAAGGCATCGACCGTCGCAGGGTATACCGCTGCAGCAGCCGCCCCGCAAGAGTGCAGCATCATGCTCTCCTCGTAGATGCCGGGCCCGGATGTCTGCACCTGGCTTACTGTGTCAAAATGAACGATATCAGAATTGTTCAGTTTTTGTGAACTTTCATATTGGGAGAGGCCGGTCAGGATGTAACCATCCCGATATCCTCCATTCAGTACTTCCCGCCCGGTAGCGAGGGGTGTATATCCTGATTATTGACAAAAAAGCACATTATTGTTTGTGTTATCAAAAAAACCTGATAATTACATTTTATTCATCACGATATGATGCCTTTCAATAGATACATTATTGAAAAGACAGGCCGTTATCTGAAATTCTTCGAAACGCATAATGGATGATTATAGCACCAATAGACGGAATAGTAAAATTACGGCTAAATCGCTTGATTTTACACCCGATTTAACGAGCCA
Organism: uncultured Methanomicrobiales archaeon; assembly: GCA_903819595.1. Classification (GTDB taxonomy): domain Archaea; phylum Halobacteriota; class Methanomicrobia; order Methanomicrobiales; family Methanospirillaceae; genus CAIKOD01. The sequence continues at coordinate 1,099 of CAIJED010000319.1, forward strand.
ATATTATTCCCAGGGTATTATCACCCCACCCCGACTATTTGACCCCGTTCCTGTTCGTTTAAATCGCCCGCATTTGGCCCCATTTTGTTTTGGGGCGGGATAAAGTGATTTAAAAGGGTTTTAACCAAATCTAACCTATATATGGCCTTTATTTTCATTATGGCCTTTTCCAAAGTTCCATAAAGGTCTCGTTAAACGCAGGAATTGGAATTGGTGAATACCAGATAGAGACGGACCTCACCAATACACGGGGTTGTTTATGGTACTATCTCCCATTTCCCTGTCATTCGCCACACCCCCTTCGGCACCAACATCTCAAACCGTGCCCCTTTGCCCGGCTCACCGGTCTCCTTGATCGTGATGCCCGTTATGACGAGGACCTCACGGGACAAGGCTAACCCAAGTCCTGTATTTTTTCCATATCCACGTCCAAAAATTTTCTCCTTCTCATCAACCGCTACGCCATCACCATCGTCCTCGCAGACGACGATATAATCGTTGCCAGATTCATTAGCAGAAAACTGTATGGTCGTGATCTTCCCCCCGTACCTGACTGCATTTTCCATCAGGTTATAAAATACCTTCACAACCAGCGGATCTGCGAATACTTCCATCCCGGCAGGAAGATCGTTGTTCACCACAACCTGCCCAAGCGGGGCCTGCTTTACAGCGGTGTCCACGAGAGTACGGCAGTCCTGCCATGATGGGGCATGCACACCTACCTGTTCATATTCCTTTGTGAACCGGATCATGGTGGAAATTTGGGAACTTGCTTTCGTGATCCGCGTGAAAAAGTTCTCAAGTGCTGGATCAGTGACGTTTTCGTGTAATAATTCTAAAAAACCATTGATTGACATCAACTGGTTATTGATATCGTGCCGGGTGATGTTGAAGAGAAGGTTGAGTTTTTTATTTGCCTTTAAAAGGGCAGCTTCGGCCTCTGTTTTATCTTTGATCTCCTGTTTCATCTCCTTCGAACGGCGATATGAATAGACAACCAGTGCAAATACGAGGAATATGCAGATAACAATCAAATCATCCAACTGCCATGAATCATACCGGTGGATCAAGAGGAGAAGCAGATCAAAAAAATTAAATGTGGTTGATAGTATGAATACTACGATTACCAGGAAAAAAATGATAGTTACGTCTTTTTCAGACGATGAGAGATTTTTTAGAGGTTTTGGCAGAGAGGGCTTTTTCATTTTCATGATAACTCCTGGTGTTTTTTTCAATAGTACTGATCCGTATATTGGGAGATGTGAATAACCATTAAGAAGCCCTTGATATTGCATCCATCTGAACAGTTATAACTATCAATTCTGTTTACTCCATGTATTGAACACTATTACACTGTTTTTTGGACCTTCTTTTTCTTTATCGCGTGAATCTTTGTTTCTTTTAACCACATCACTATCATATACACCGGTGTGACGAAATAGATAAAAATCCCACCAGGTATGGAAAGAATAGCGAGCAAAATCGCGATCGCGGATAATACCGGGAAAATATACGCATCGGTCCGGTTTAGGAAAAGGACGTTGCGATTCACATTCGGATCGAGGCAAGTAGTATTATGCAACAAATGATTCCATTGCAGGACGGACAAGAGCCCGATAGCAAAAAGATTCAATTCGAAAATGATAGTCGCGTGGGTATTCAGGGGGAAATCACCTGCAAGGTTGGTTGAAAATGGAATTAAACCAACAAATAGCAGGGTTGTTATCGTAAGGAAACTCATTGTACTGTCGATTGAATGAGTATACTGCGATCTCAGGTGACTGGACCACCAGAAACCTGCCAGCAGTACAAATGCGATGATGTAATGGATAAAATCGGGAAAGAGATTGATGAGAATGGAATCAACACTACCTGATATGATGATACCATTTAGTTGCGGAATATTCAGACCTGTAACCAGCAATGTCATTGCTATAGCAAAAACACCATCGGTAAGTGTCTCAATACGATTTTTTTGAAAGACAGGACATGTTACTTTGTTTAATGGGGTGTTCATAATTTCACGCTCCTGGTTGACCGGGAATTGGATGAATTTCTATTGTATACTAGTTCCCTCTATGTCAAATACTATTGACACAATGTATAATAAAACATACACCTCCAGCAATAATAAGTTTCCTGCTGTTATTCATTTCACGACGTAAAGAAGGGCTATAAGCGTCACTTTCATCTGGCCGCCATGAGTTTGTGTTTTACTTTCCCTATTTCAAAGAACCTGAAAATAGCTTATCAGGGATCTGTCCGTGCTACTATCGGAGAAGGTTGATGAGCCTGGGACATTTGTTCCTGTCCTCGCCTCATTCATGTGGTTTTTTGAGGATCTGCCCTGGATTTGTATCCGCATAACCATGGTCTGTTTGATCAATCTCCAAAACAAATAATATCCATGGGGGTATGTAATGGATTACTGAAAAATCGCGGATGACGACCATGAGATACCGGTTGGCCCACATTTGTTTACTCCTTGCCCTTATTTTGTCCATCATAACGGTTACCGCAATTGCGGCAACTATCAGCGAAACTGCGACTCCGACCGAGACCCCTACCAAAGTTACGATTAAACCCAGTCCCACTCCCCGGGTCCCTCCCGGTGAGGTAGTGTTCCCCATTACTCCACGTGCTACTCCAACCCCCATAATCCCACGAACGACCTTACCCGTTACCTTGGCAACTCCGCAAACAACGGTTTCTGCAATTCATACTGCATCGCCAACAACAATCCCACGAACGACCGTACTTGTTACGCCAACTGTCATTCCGACAACTGTACTGATTACCCCGTCAACTCCACGGACAACCGTTTCTATATCGCCCACCATATCTCCAATAACAATCCCACGAACGACAGTACCTTTTTCCCCGACTTTTATTCCAACGACAGTACGTCTCACTCCTGAAATTACTCAAACAATTGTTTCTTCATCACCTACCGTATCTCCAACGACCATCCCCGTTAGTCTGGTGACCACTACACCCTCGGTTACGGTAACTGCCCGGTACTTCCGTTCAGGTCCGATCTTTTCCCCTGAATATATTGCGCTATATACTCCCGCTTATCCTACAGGATCGTTGACCATTACGTCGAACCCTTCAGGTGCAGTAGTAATCCTTGATGGGATTAATTCAGAGACTACCCCCTACACATTCACCGGTCTGACAACAGGATACCACACGGTTGAGGTGGATTATCCTGGATATGAAGCCTACATCCATAATGTATATGTGGATAATGGGGCCGACATCGAGATTAATGCCGACCTGATCGAACTGGTTTCCTCCGGCTCGTTGTTCGTGGAGTCAACCCCCGGGGGAGCTGATGTATATGTAGACGGGAATTACCAGGGCACATCCCCTGTAACGGTCGGTGCGATGTCAACCGGGACACACCAGGTCGAGCTTCACCTTGCGGGGTACGATGTCCTGACCAGCCCCCAATACGTTGGGGCCGGGCAGGTAACCGTCGCCAACCTGGCGCTTATACCCGATTCATCATCGTCACCGTATGGTTCGATCGACATTACTTCAACTGTGCCTGGAGCAGTAGTCTACCTTGATGGAATCTACAAAGGGTCGACTCAATCCGGAGATTCGTTCAATATCATCTCTGTCGATCCAGGATCCCACTCACTCCTCCTTCATCTACCCGGTCATACAGATTTCCAGCAGACGGTCCAGGTTTACGCCGGGCGGATTTCGGATGTCAATGCGGTATTTACTCCATTACCAGTAAGTCAGCAGAGTTCCTCAACCTCCCCGGCGGTGGGATCGATCATCGTCACCTCATCGCCTACCGGTGGCCAGGTATATGTCGACAACCAGTTCAGGGGTGTCACACCGGTTACAATTTATAATGTAGCACAGGGAACACACATCATTAACCTGAAATTAGCCGGATACAGTGATTATTCAACGTCAGTCGATGTCCCGGCAAACCAGATGGTCCAGGTACCGGTAACATTTGTTCCCGGAAGTGGGACGACCCCAGTAACGACCCGGGCAGGAATTTCGCCGGTTGCCATTATTGGTGCCCTTGTGATTGGAATGGTTGTGCTATCATCCCGGTTCCGGAAATAATTCCGCATTCAAATGAAACATTTTTAAAACATACGTCTTTCATGCAGCTGGGAATACAACTGGTAGTACGACAACCGGGACTATTGATGGACCGGTACACAGGAAACTACTGAAAAATGGTATCAGACTTGTGTATCCGGGGTTTAAATGGCATCTTATCGCTGAATGTAGACCCGCGTTTTTAATGAACACGGCTGGTCTTCCCATCAACTTATCATACAGAACGATCATCATTAACTCTGATCTACAATGTTCGAGACAATAATAGGCTGGATTGTGCTGGGGGTCATAGTCCTTATTCTCATTGGGCTGATGTTATGGGCCGTGGGGATATACAACCGTTTCTACACCCTTAAAAATTCTTCTGAAGCAACTCTTGGTCAGATCCGCGTGGCCATGAAAAAACGCCTGGACATGATCGACCAGCTGCTTGGTGCGGTAAAGAGCTACGCAAAGTTCGAAAAAGAAACGCTTGAACGTGTAACCGCGATGCGGGCGGGTGTGGCAACCGCATCCCCGGGTGACCTTGACAAGGTGGAAGCCGAGTCCCGGTCAATATTCGGGCGACTTCTGGCAGTTGCAGAGAATTATCCTGACCTGAAGACCAATACGACCGTTATAAGCCTCATGGATTCAGTTAAAAGTATCGAAGAGGAGATCGCACGCCAGCGGTACACCTTCAACAACATCTCGCAGGAGTTCAATACGATGATGGATACCATACCATCAAAATTTGTCGGGCATTTCATCGGGCTAGCGAAGCTTGAGTACCTGCAATTTGAAGAAGCGATCAATACACCCCCTAAGATCGAGTTCTAATAGGTGAATTACTATGGGTAATACAAAGCAGCTGGCGGTACTTGTTATCATATGCCTGATCATCGGTATTGTCGGTATTGCACTCGTTACAATAGTTCCCCCACTTTTTGAAGGCGATCTTATCGTTAGTTCGTACCAGGCAACCTTGTATGACAACGGGACACTTACGGAACAATATACCTATAATGTGAAAACATCCGGTGAGTACCATATGCTGTACCGTTCATGGCAGGAACCGCTACTTTTTACCACACCAACCCAGCCATCCGTTATGATAGTTTCTGCACTACCCCCGGCAGGAACGCTTGCATACGCCAGAGATAATTCAGGCAATATGGCTGTTTATGGGGATTCATCAGCTACCACCTACAAATCGGCGATTAGCCAGTCTGCCAAGAATAATGAAGTTGGGATCTTCAGCCCTGGTTCCTTTGCTGCAGGGCAATACACGGTGGCATATACCTACGTCCTGTATCCCCCGATCGAGTACGACGCAACGACAACGACCCACCTGAACCTGCAGTTTGCCGGGCAATCCCACATCCCGTACCAGAATATTACCATCATAGTTCCGGCAGACGGCATTCAACAGGTATTTGCCTATCCTCCTACAATGAGCACGGTTCCGTCAGGAAATATCTATATCATCACCGGAAGCGCAGCGGCGAATGAAAATGTCGCTATCGAGATGCTGGGGGGCCCGGCGGCATTCGGCCAGGTCCCGGGATTCCGAACAGAAGTTGCGGGTCTCGCAGGGAAAACCACCTCGGGCAGTTTCTGGTATGATGCAGTTTATACGCTCGCGTACCTGCTGTATTACCTGGCAAAAGTCGCCATCATTCTTGTCCCCTTGTTTTTCATCGTGATGTACCGCTGGTTCGGGAGAGAAAAAAAGTTTACCGTATCTTCCTACCTGAGCACTACCCCGAACCCATCGCTCAAGCCCTGGCAGGTCAACCTGCTGTTCAAGGATGATGCCCTGGAATTCGATGAGAGTGGGTACCATGCGACGCTGCTCGACCTTCACCGGAGGAAATTCATAACGATCACCACGAAAGATGAAGGAAAAGTCAAGGATTTTGAGATCCGTATCCTGAAGACCACATCTGATGACCCGTACGAGCAGCGGGTACTCAGCGTTCTGGGACAGATAGCCGAGAATGGTGTCCTTGACTCAGGCCACATTGAGAAGCTTGCACAGGAAGCGACGACAAACATCGCAACAGAAGAAAAAGCACTTCGATACCAGAGGATGCTGACCGATGTGACGAAAAGGGCGGATCCCACACTTGCCGGCAAGTACATCGTGGATGGAAGTGACCATATCATCCCACTCCTGCTCGGCAGCATCACGGTGTTTGCTGTCACGCTGATGTTCACTTTGATAGAACCGATACAGTCCTACATCCTTATCCCGGCCACCGCATTATGGGGTATCGTCGTCCTCCAGGCCGGAATCGCCTATGCAATGCCGCCTACCCTGTTCGGCCACTGGAAAGATGATAAATACAAAGAGAAGCTCGAATGGGAGGCATTTGGCCATTTCCTTTCAGACCTTGCGCTGATCCGGAAATATGCCCCTGAAGATCTCTCCATGTGGGGAGAATGGCTGGTCTACGGGACAGCACTAGGCCTCGGTGATAAGGTTGAGAGTGCAATGGCGTCGCTCAATATCAATGTAGCTGATACCGGAGTCCCTGCCGGAGCGCTGGGGATCGGGTATGCATTTACTCCCCTCCTGTTCTTCGCATCGCCTGTCCATGGTGGTTCCGGCGGTTTTGGGGGCGGTGGATTTGGCGGGGGAGGAGGATTCGGTGGCGGTGGCGGCTTTGGTGGAGGTGGGGCAGGAGGCAGATAATTTTTTTTGCCAAATTCGGGGCTCCGGTGGCGTATAACCCTCCCGGCCCCACGGGCGAACGAGTTTGTAAAAGGTACTAAAGAACTATATACGAATCAGAATAAGAGGAATCCATGAGCCGGTCATTACCTATTCTATCCTGATACTTTTCATCGTAGGATTTGTCGGTTCATCTGGTTGTGTCGTCCCGACAAAACCAGGGGATAACCAACCTGGTTTCCACCCCAATACCTGTTCCGGATGATACACGGTTCCTTACACGGGCCCCTACGTTTGTGGTGCGGTCCAGCGGCACCCCAACACCCGTACACGTGCCGGCCGTGGTCCAGAAGACCCCGATCATCCCAGTCTATCAGAATATCTGTAGTCATGAATTATCATTCCAGGGGAACTCTGTTGCCTATGCCTATAACCTGGTAAATCCGCCACTCGTTATCAATTTCGATGTTAAACCACAGATTGACACCCAGACGATATGGTATGAAAGTCCGTACGGAACACTTGACGCGAATGGCAACCGGGCAGACGTCGATGAAACTGTCTCCCAGATAAGTCCCGATGCATGGTTTGAAATTATCGTCAGAGATAGCACATCCGGAAAAATAGTCCTTGACGAGGGATTTGGAAAAACATTCGGAAGCGATACCCCACAGACCGTTAGCGTAATGAGTTCAGGGAACTACCTGATCGACATATCCGGTAACCAGGTGAATGTGATGGTTAATATGTATATTGTAAATGGGACCGCCTGAAAAGGAGCTGCGGGATTGCAAATCCCCTCTGTTTCTGGATTTTATCTATCATTGTCAATCTATCCTTCAGGTTCATGAAAAATAAGGATGACACATCCATATTCAGCAAACACAATTGCCGGATTTTTATTCCGGTGAACGGTTTCCATTCCGTCTCGCGTAATCGCGGACAAACATGACCAGCACGATAATAATCGCTACTGCCATGATGACGAGGAAGAGGTCAGTGATAATATCGAGGTACTCGTTGATAATGGCGATATTCCCGATAGAATACCCGAGAACCAAGAACGTCCCACACCAGACGACCGAACTGACGAGATTGAATACTACATACCTGCGGTATTCCATTGCATTTACTCCCGCGATAAATGACGGCAGGTTCAGTACCGGCATGAAACGGCTGAGGATCATCGAAGCCGGGCCGAACCGGTCCATCATATCAAGGGCTTTCCGGACATTCTTATCATGGAGGACAACCGGACATGCCCCCCGGCAGATCGTGAGGCCAAACCGCCTCCCACTCCAATAGTTGATCTCGTACCCCGCAAATCCGCCCAGTACCGCTACCACAAGTAGTCCCTCCATCGACATTCCATTGTCTATGGCAGCTGCCCCGATCAGGATCAGGAACATATTGTCGGGAATCGGCCCACCTATGATAGTGGAGGTGAACATAATTACAGCGAATATCAACAGGTACGCCCATATCCCAAATGATAAGACCTGATCTGAGATGGATACGGGTGTAAGCGAAAACAAGGCCACAATAAAGGGAAGCACGTTACATCAACAATCTCTGTCTCATGCTATAAGAAGCACCGCATTCCGGGGTCATTTTGTACATATTGCACCATCTTGAAACAGGTCCTGTAGTCTTTAATCCCGGGCCAACAGTATCATTGAGAAAATTACCAAAAAATGGAGGAATACTATATGAGTCTGGAATTGGTTATTGTCCTGCAGCGGGTATCCCTGAATGTGTACTAGTACGGGGTCCCTGGCCACCTCCTGGCATTCCCAGTGCCTCGGCAAGTTGCTGCGGCGTTACGCCGAGTTGCTGTGCGGCCGCAGTAACATTGACCCGCCCTCCGGAAGGCCCGGTAAGTGCAGTTTCAAGCTGCGATTCAGGTATACCCAGTTTTATCGCTGCACCTGCAAGTACCGTGGCATTTGGCAATGGTCGCTGACCCTGACCCTGGCCCGATCCCTGGTACTGCCGCTGTGATCCTGGTTGTGCAGTCCCGGCATTTTGGGGCGGCCCCTGATGTTGACCCGTTGCGGTTATGGATGATGATACCTGGATTCCAGCACCATTACCCGCTGAAGCGGGGGCATTCTGGACACAACCGGTAACCAGCAGGGTCACGAAAATAGCTGCGGTGAAAATTAACGCTGTTTTTGTACTTTTCATGGCATTCCTTCTGATAATAATCCTGAAACGATCAATCATTTTCGGGACTTTTCTTCGCAGTCTACGGAAATTACCACCATCCAGAGGGAGGGCCCATATGTAGTCGGGCCCTCCCGACACCCTGGTGAATTTTACCAGGATTTGGAGGTGTGTAGGAGGATGACTGCTTTTCCTTTCTGAACCTGGGAATAGTCCCTGGGCTAATCAAGACGTATTACCTGTGTTCTGTCCCTCCTCATTTAAGTTGATGTAGTCGGACCTGTGTTTTTCACATGGTTCTTGGGGGTTCCTGTTGCAGAAGCAGGTCTCTGCCTTTGCTGGGGGAGGACCGACTTATCAATACTTCCATTCTTGATACCCGCCTGGATATCCTGGTTGAACGTTTTCAGTGCGTCCTTAAATGCCGTTGCATCAGCATTCTGGATGGCACTTTTTGCATTTGCAAGCGCTGTATTCAGGGTTGTGACATCAACACCCTTTTGCTGAAGTGTTGTCGTCAGGTTCGTTGCCCGATCAAGCATCTTTGTCTCCATGGTGGCATTCAGTACAGGTGGGGTTGCTCCGTTTTTCTGGAAACCCTGGTGTCCCGTCCCAGGAAGGGCAGGTTTCGGAATGCTTCCGTCCTTGATACCAGCCTGGATATCCTGGTTGAATGTTTTCATCGCAACCTTAAACGCCGTTGCATCACCGTTCTGGATAGCATTCTTCGCAATTGCAAGTGCTGCATTCAGGTTCGTGACATCAACACCCTTTTGCTGGAGAGACGCAACCTGGCCCTCTGCAAATCCGAGTAGTTTAGTTTCCATGGTGGCATTCATGACAGGAGGGTTTGCTCCATTTTTCTGGAAACCCTGGTGAGCCTGTCCTGCTGCAAATGCTGGTACTGCAACGATTGCTGCCAGGCAGACAAGGACCGAGACTCCGATGAGTCTCATCTTTTTATTAAACATCTTACTTACCTCTTGTTTGTATGACGGGTGCCGGAAGATTCCAGTTCCCAGTTGTACAATATTCTATACATATTGATTAGTATTTATTACTATTTGTTAGACGATCTTAACTCATATGATAAAATAGGATACCTGTTGTTCCAATATTGCCAAAAATGGCACTATAATGGCATCTGTTATGGTATGGGAAATATAGGCGGATATTGATCTGCCCTTTCCCGATCTTTCTTGTATTTTAGTCATTGTATTTTTTATAGAGGCGGTTCGCCACGAACTGGAAGATCAGGATGAAAAGCAAGAGCATTACTACATCGATAGCCGGGTTAAAATGAGTGTCCCCGGCAAAGGCCGCCTGGATTAGGTCATTCCCATACGTGAGAGGGGAAAAGTACGCGATGTACTGCCCGATTTGTGGGATCTGTTCCAGGGGAATCAGTACGCCGGAAACAAAGATGAGTGGAAGCCGGACGAGGTTTAACATGGACATGATATCGCCGGGACTTTCTGTCGGGTACGCGGCAAAAAGTGTCCCCATCGTCGCAAAACAAAATGACGTGAGGACCAGGCCGGCAATAAGCGCGGCAAAACCGACGATCGGCGTCGGGAACAGGATGAGCCCTGCAATAAGGGGCACAAAGGCGATACCGAGGCTGTAGAGAAAACCACTCATACTCTCGCCGAGGACAACCGTATGCAGCGAAATCGGGGCCGATAAGAGCCGGTCAAAGGTCTTCATCCTCCGTTCGATGGGAATGGAGACCGGTTCAATCGAGGATGCAGAGAACAGGATCGTGATCGCGATAAGTCCTGGAATCATCACCGCCGGCACCTCCGGTCTCCCGATAGCGAACGCGAGAAACATAAAAATGGGAAAGAGCATGCCGGAGACGATGATATTCGGCTTGAGATAGTAGATGATGATGTCCTTCTTGGCAATCGCCCAGGCTGCATGAAGCTCCGTGCAGACCTGGTCGCAATGCTCCCCTAGCTCAGTCAATGGCCTTCACTCCTTTTGTCCTGATATCAAGGCCGGTCAGGCGGATGAACACATCCTCAAGACTTGGGCCGAGTGTAGTAACACTGATGACGCGGACATTGTGGTTCCTGGAGTACTCCATGATCTCCTCAAGGACTCCCGGAGGGTCCTCGGTAATCAGACGGAACTTGTCCCCCTGTTTTCGGACCTCACTTACACTAGGTATCTGCTCGAGGTCTTCGACCCTGACCAGGGATACCGGGTCAAATGCGACTTCGATAGACTGGACACTTTGGATCGTATTCTTGAGTCGCTCGGGAGAATCGATGGCAGCAATATGCCCGCGGTTGATGATTGCCACCCGGTCACAGGCCAGGTTTGCTTCTTCAATATTATGGGTCGTGAGAAAGACCGTTACACCGGTCTTGTTAAGTTCACTGATCACATCCCGGATAATCAGGTTGCTCTGCACGTCCAGACCTGACGTCGGTTCATCCAGGAACAGGAGGCGGGGGTGATTGATAAGGCCCATGGCGAGCGTGAGCCGACGTTTCATGCCCTTTGAAAACCCGTTCGTCTTGTCATCCCGCCGTTCTGTAAGCCCGAAGAGCTCGAGAAGCTCCGCCCCTCTCTTCTCCCGCTCTTTCTTTCCGACATTGTAGAGCTCCGCCGTGAACATGAGGTTCTGCCAGGCGGAAAGGTCTGTATAGATGTTGGACGTCTCGTGAACGATTCCCATCTGCCGGCGTGCTGCGATTGTATCCCGTACGATATCCCTCCCGAAAATACGTGCTGACCCTTGTGTTGGTGCAGAGATCCCGGTCAGGATCCGGATAGTAGTGGTTTTTCCTGCTCCGTTCGGGCCGAGAAATCCGAAGGTTTCTCCTTCGTTGACAGTGAAATCTACCTGTGATAATGCCTGAATATTCCCGAACCGTTTCGACAATGAAAGGGCTTCAATTGCATACATGGCGGATCAGATCTCCCGGCGTTTTATGGTATGGGAATTTTTTATCGCCTAAATTCCTTTTATCCTCAAACACGGTATGAAATTATTCTTCCAGTGTGTCAAGAAGAAACACGTCGTCTATTCGTACATTGAATAATTTCGCAATTTTTGCCGCAAGGATTAACGAAGGATCATATTTCCCGTGTTCGATGGCCAGGATAGTCTGCCTGGTTACCCCCATCTTCTGTGCCAGTGCTTCCTGTGACAGGTCATGCATCGCCCGGTATACTTTGATCTTGTTCTTCATCCACGTTACACCCCGTATTTCTTGTTATAATAAATAGAAAGTGCCACATAGAGGACAATTATCCCAGCGAGAATTGCAAGAAGGCGGAACCCAAAGATACCCAATGGCCTGTTAAAATGACGGAATTCTTCACCAAGCGCCTCGATAATAATCCAGAGCGCAAAGAGAAAAAGGCCTACCCAGCTAATCTGCAATGTTCTCAACGCAGTAATCTCAGTGATCTTCTGGGTCCGCTCATCCTCGATCACCTCGTCAAGATGCATCCTGACGAAATATATCCCGAGTATTCCCAGGATAATGGCTAACACAGAGGGTAAAGGGTCAACGATATCGACCGATACAGAGAATATTACAACTTCAATAAAAGCCACGGCGGCAACAAACAGGTAAAAATAATTTCGTTTCATCATCCCTCTCCTGTCATCATGATTATTACCATTGTCATACATTTGATACGCAATTGAAATTTATCCATTGAAACCCGTATTTTCCGTATTGCGGAAAATGGTGGGTATCTTCAGAACGTTCTGAACGGTCCACCTATTCGCTCCTGAGGGCGTCGATCGGGTCCATGTTCGATGCTTTCCATGCCGGATAGAGCCCTGATGCAATACAAACAACGATACCGATGAGCATCCCCTCCGGAACGTAAAGAATACTATCAGGCAGGAAGAAATAGGCCGTATTGCCAATCATGGCACTTACAACCGAGTACCCGATGACGAGGCTGCAGATACCACCAACCCCTGCACCAATAATTCCGAGGATGAATGCCTCGTACAGGAACATGCGGCGTACTTCTCCTTTTTCTGTCCCGATGGATAGAAGTATACCGATCTCGTGCACCCGTTCATTGACAGACATCATCATTACATTGAAGATGCTTACGGCCGCAACCACCAACGAAATTCCTCCAATTGCAAGGATAAATGTGGTAATCGTCCCGAGGGTCTGGGTAATACTGGTCAGGCGGGAACTGGCATCAGATATCCTGATCACCTGCGTTCTCCGGTTGACTTTATCATCGATTGCGGTTTCCACAGCACCGATGGTATCGACATTTTTGACTATCACGTTCACCTGGTCATACACGTCCTTGTCACCATACTGGTTCGTGTACCAGGTATCAGGCACGATTATGGCATTGTCTGTGTTAATGCCGTCTGAGGCAAACCCTCGTGACGGAAGGATTCCCGACACGCGGACAGTCGGCCGGTCTTCCGTGTTTGGGGGACCGATTTTAATCCGGCTTCCTACAACCAGGTTAAAGTTTGTCGCGATATTGGACCCGACCACAGCATCATTTGCCCCACGGGGAATATCCCCTGTGCTGAGGGTTAGGAATTTTTCGATGTCATTCGGGTCAAAACCATATATTGAACCCCTGCCATCAGTGGAACCAATTGTAAACTGGGAATTCGTCCGATGTATCGGGATGACAATGTTTGTCCCAGCCGCATTCTTAATATCATTCAGCTGGCTTTTCGTCACTCCTTGGGACGTGGAAGGGACCCCGGCGGTTGATGTCGTCCGCACTACATCGGAGGATATCATCACCGTATTAACATCCGAAGATAACTGCTGTTTCACTGACAACTGCATGTTGGCCCCGAGCATCCCCATGGATGATATCGCGACCACACCGATAACAATTCCTATCGATGCCAGCAGTGAACGCATGAAATTGAGCCTGACACTCCGGACAGACAGGTCAAAAAAAATATCTCTCATGATTCAACAACTCTCCCGTCATCAAGTTCGATCGTCCGGTGTGCATATTCTGCAATCTTCGCATCATGTGTGACCAGGATGACTGTTTTTCCCTCCTGGTGCAGGCCGACCAGGAGGTCCATAATCTGGAGACCGGTCTTCCGGTCGAGGTTGCCGGTCGGTTCATCGCAAAGGATGATCTTCGGGTCATTGACCAGCGCCCGGGCAATCGCAACCCTCTGCTGCTGTCCACCTGACAACTGGTTGGGGCGGTGTGAACTCATTTCCTTGTCAAACCCGACTGATTTAAGTACGTCTGCTGCTTTGCCGGAAGTATCCCGGTGTTTATATTTCAGGATGAGGGGGTATTCCACGTTCTCATATGCCGAAAGAAGGGGAATTAAGTAAAATTTCTGGAATACATATCCGATTGTGTCCCTCCGCATGTGAGTGCGTTCCAGGGGGGTCATCTTTGCAACATTTCTTCCATCAATCAAGAGTTCTCCTGTCGTGGGAACATCAAGGATACCGAGCTGGTTCATCATTGTGGACTTTCCTGAACCAGAGGGGCCCATGATTGCAACAAATTCATTCTCCATGATATCGAGCGATACATGGTTGAGCGCTGTGAAGTCCCCACTCTCAAGATGATACACTTTCGAGACATCAAGGAGGCGGATAAGTGGATTTTCGCCCATTTTTAGTCCGTTCATTTCCTCTTCAGTTTTGATACTATCCATTTGCGTTTCATCCAGAGGATAATCCCAACCACGATAACAATACCAAGTGCAATGACAGGATAGAATGAACTCAATCCTCCACCCCTGCTGCTGCCTCCAAATCCAAAGATGCTACCGCCACCCGGTGGACCACCGCCGCCCCTGGTTGCGGTACTACCATTTGAACCGCTGGTGCTACCGGAACTTCCCGAACGAGTACTGGAAGATCCTGAACCTGAGCTGTAGCGGAGATCGAGATTTTTTACCGTGGAGTAAGAGTTTCCATCTGTATCCTTCCATTTGATCTGTAACGGGACATTGGAAAGATCGGTCGCCATAAATGTCAGGGTGAAACTGGAAAAGTCGTCAGAGGCAAGAGACCCAATTGCATATTCTGCATATGGCTCAACGGGTCTTGCCGGCGGGAGCACGGTCAGGACCATGGACTTTGCATCGGTGATCCCCGCGTTATTTACATCTCCGGTCAGCGTATACGTAGACCCCGACGATGCGAGGACAATGTTATTAACTACGGGGACCGCTGCCAGTTTATCTTCACCAATATTCAGGGGAAGGACTGCATCAACCGCGTGGTCATTGTTCCCATTCTGGTATGCGACATGAAATGTCAGGTCTGATGCCTGGTCGGGAGTGACCTGGAAACCGACCAGTTGTGAACTCCCTGCAGGTAGTACGGCGATAAATTTCTGGCGTGGAGAAACCGTGCTACCATTCCCTGAAGGGGTGATAACAATATCAGTAAGTGCACCATTCCGGGAATTGACAAGGTTCAGGTTGATACTGTCTTTCTTACCCACGACAAAATTATCGGGCCTGTCCACAACTGTTGCCACAAGTTCTTTGGAATCGACTTCGAGTTCGAAGGGATAACTGATGCTCCCGGCTTCCACGGTAGAAACGGTAAATACCGGGAAATATGTCCCCTCTTCACCTGAAGACTTTACCTGGAATGAATAGATCATCGTTGACCCGGGCCCGAGACGGACATTTGTATTATAGGACGCCTTGTTTATCACTGCAATATGGGATTCGAGAATGTCAGGCTGGGACAATGTCACCGTCTGGTTTCCGGAGTTCGTCAGTGTGACCGTGATTGTTCCCGTTTCATAGGGAAAAAACACCGGGGGGTCTACCTGGACTGATGTCACGTGCGTCTGGTAAATGCCATCGCTGGAGGACACCGGACTGGTTGTAGAAGCTGCAGTTGCACACGCAACGAGGCTGAAAGCTACAACAAGAAGGATTATGAGATTTTTTCGCAAATTTGTCATCAATGCACACCTTTTTTGTTATTCCGAGTCTATTGGGCTATTATACCCTGACTGAAGCTAACAATTTGTAAAGTATGTTTTACACTATGTTATATAAATTATACCTTCATTCCCATAGACAACATGTTATTCTGCAGGGAAGTCCTCCTTCCCTATATTCTATCCTTACATGCGAGGTGTAGGGAGTGTACACCGAGGAATTGGAAGACTGAAGTGAAGATCGTCATCCAGGATACCAATTGATCCACCGGTTGGATGTCATGACCTTGCCTGAAAAATTACGTTCATTCTCCTGCACTTACGATGGATCTTTCCATTTGGGATCACACACTACCTGGTAAGGAATTGGTATAGGAGATGAGATTGTAGTGGATTGTTTCCATACTAGAAAGTATTTAATACATAATGTAAAACATACTTAACATGCAGGGCGAGACCCTGCTACCGACAAGTAACACGTGAGGTGATAGCAGATACCGCGAAAAACCATGATTGGCCTTTGTCGCCACCTGTCTATGCCTGGTGGGTATACTCGCCATCTCCGTCGCAGCAGCGAAGGGGATAGTACACCAGGTGAACATTGTCCGGATACACCCAACCGTGCTCCAGATCGCAAAATACATCGACTCAGGCGATCCCATGAAGAAATTTCTCCAGCAGTCCGACCTGAATATCCGGAAGGTCACACAAGCGAATAGGTGTAGCTGATACGTGCCATTATCAGTCAGCCGCCCGGAAATTGACCCTTGCAGAGATCACAGCAAAATGGCCGATGTCGAGCCTGCTGTGTCAGTGGAAGACAAGGGTGCTTTCAACCCGGTGAACCTCGAAGTCGTTAACCTTAAGAAGGAGTTTGTGAAAAACCACAAAACCGCATTGCATGCAGTCATCTCCTGTATAACAGGAATGAATCACCAAGGGCCCCTAACACCCTGGTCTCAAACCACCATCATACTCACAATAGCGCAGATGTTATACC